>NZ_JBSFFI010000035.1:0-62692 GCF_053596035.1 Streptomyces sp. NPDC001781
TAAACTGTTTCTTTCCCTTTACCGGGGGGTGCGGTTGCGTAGCCCCCCCCGGGCAACCCGCAGCCGCTCGCTTTTCAGGCCACGACCGGAGCAGTCAATGACGCAAATGATCTCCCCACCAGTGCAAAGGCGTTCTAGGCTCTTTCCTACCGCCGAGTCGCGCAGCGCGGGGACGGGCACCGCACACGCACCGGAGCGCCAGCGGTACGCGAGCGGCACCCAAGACAGAGGGTGCCGCCGGGCAAGGAGGGCCGCATGACCGTACGGCGAGTAATGGGCATCGAGACGGAGTACGGCATCTCCGTCCCCGGCCACCCCAATGCCAATGCCATGCTCACCTCGTCCCAGATCGTCAACGCCTACGCGGCCGCGATGCACCGGGCCCGCCGGACCCGCTGGGACTTCGAGGAGGAGAACCCGCTGCGCGACGCGCGAGGCTTCGACCTCGCACGCGAGGCCGCCGACTCCAGCCAGCTCACCGACGAGGACATCGGCCTCGCCAACGTCATCCTCACCAACGGCGCCCGGCTCTACGTCGACCACGCCCACCCCGAGTACAGCGCGCCCGAGGTCACCAACCCGCGCGACGCCGTCCTCTGGGACAAGGCGGGCGAACGCATCATGGCCGAGGCCGCCGAACGTGCCGCCGCGCTGCCCGGCGCCCAGCCCATCCACCTCTACAAGAACAACACCGACAACAAGGGCGCCTCCTACGGCACGCACGAGAACTACCTGATGAAGCGGGAGACCGCCTTCTCGGACATCGTGCGCCACCTGACGCCCTTCTTCGTCTCCCGCCAGGTCTTCGCGGGCGCCGGCCGCGTCGGCATCGGGCAGGACGGCCACGAACACGGCTTCCAGCTCAGCCAGCGCGCCGACTACTTCGAGGTCGAGGTGGGCCTGGAGACCACTCTCAAGCGGCCCATCATCAACACCCGCGACGAACCCCACGCGGACGCCGAGAAGTACCGCCGGCTCCATGTGATCATCGGCGACGCCAACCTCTCGGAGATCTCCACCTACCTCAAGCTCGGCACCACCGCACTGGTCCTCTCCATGATCGAGGACAACTTCATCGCGGTGGACCTCGCCGTGGACCAGCCCGTCCGCACCCTCCACCAGGTCTCCCACGACCCCTCCCTCCAGCACCTCGTCACCCTGCGCAGCGGACGCACGCTCACCGCCGTGCAGTTGCAGATGGAGTACTTCGAGCTGGCCCGCAAGTACGTCGAGGAGCGCTACGGCGCCGACGCGGACGACCAGACCAAGGACGTCCTCGTCCGCTGGGAGGACACCCTCACCCGGCTGGAGAACGACCCGATGAGCCTGGCCGCGGAACTCGACTGGGTCGCCAAGCGGCAGCTCATGGAGGGCTACCGCCGCCGCGACGACCTCGACTGGGACGCGCCCCGGCTGCACCTGGTCGACCTCCAGTACGCCGACGTGCGCCCCGAGAAGGGCCTCTACAACCGCCTGGTCGACAAGGGCCGCATGAAGCGGCTGCTGGAGGACGCGGAGGTCGAGCGGGCGCGTACGAAGCCGCCGGAGGACACGCGGGCCTACTTCCGCGGCCGCTGCCTGGAGCAGTACGCGGACGACGTGGCCGCTGCCTCCTGGGACTCGGTCATCTTCGACCTCCCCGGCCGCGATTCGCTCCAGCGGGTGCCAACCCTGGAACCTCTTCGCGGAACGCGAAATCACGTCAAGGAACTGCTGGACCGGTGCCGGACCGCGGATGAGCTGGTCAGGGTGCTGTCCGGCAATTGAAACCCCGGTCCGGGACATGGATTCGGCTCCTTTCGCAGGGTGGAAATCCCGGCGTCAGGGAATCATCGAGATGGCCCCCGTACGTTCCCGGAACTACGGGGCCGATGTCGGACCCGGCTTGTAGGGTCTGATCATCAGCGAACGGCGAACTGAGCGGGGTGAGGGTTATGGCGACCAAGGACACCGGCGGCGGCCAGCAGAAGGCCACACGCTCCACCGAAGAGGTCGAGGAGCAGACCCAGGAAGCGCAGGGCTCCGAGGACCTCAAGGAACGACAGGAAAAGCTCACCGACGACGTGGACTCGGTGCTGGACGAAATCGACGACGTACTTGAGGAAAATGCCGAGGACTTCGTGCGCTCCTTCGTACAAAAAGGCGGAGAGTAAAGGTAAATTGACGGCATCGCCTTCGAAGTGAAGGGTGCGGGGGAGTCGGGTGGTCGAGGAACCGAACGCGAAACGCTGCGGGAAGTGTGAGCGGGAGCTGCCTCCCGCAGCGTTCGCACGGGACCGGAACCGACGTGACGGTCTCCAGCCGTATTGCCGGGAGTGCGTGGCGCAATACGGCGCCGCGCATTACCGGCGCCGTCGGCAAGCCATGGGGAAGCCGGCTCGGGAAAAGGTGGACGTGCCGTCCGGGCACAAGCTCTGTCAGAAGTGCGGCGAGGTCAAACCGTGGGCCGAATGGCATCGCAACTCGTCCGCCTCGGACGGGCTGTCCACGCGCTGTAGGACATGCCGTGCCGCAGAGGGCCGTGCCGGTCATCTCAAACGCAGCTACGGCCTGACCGAAGCAGAGCGTGACGCCATGATCGCGGCGCAGCGCGGGCTCTGCGTGATCTGTCTGAATGCCCCGGCCGCACATGTGGATCACTGCCACAAGACGGGTAGGGTCCGTGGCGTACTGTGCTTCAACTGCAATTCGGCCATCGGCAAGCTGGGGGACGATCCCGAGGCCGTACGCCGGGCCGCCGCCTATCTGGAAGGAAACTCGTGGAAGCCAATACTCGTGGCACCGGGCGTCTACCAGCTGCCTTCCTGACGCCTGGATCGTCCTCCTTCATGGACTTCCTGTCGGACCACCAGCCGGAGCTGCTGCCGGGCAAGCGGACGCTGCCGCCGGTGCAGGGCGTGATCGAGGCCCCGCACGGGACGACGATCGTGGCCGTGACGTTCCCCGGAGGCGTCGTCCTCGCCGGTGACCGCCGCGCCACCATGGGCAACGTCATCGCCCAGCGGGACATCGAGAAGGTCTTCCCGGCGGACGAGTACTCCGCGGTGGGCATCGCGGGCACCGCGGGCCTGGCCGTGGAGATGGTCAAGCTCTTCCAGCTGGAGCTGGAGCACTTCGAGAAGGTCGAAGGCGCGCAGCTCTCCCTGGAGGGCAAGGCGAACCGCCTGTCGACGATGATCCGCTCCAACCTCGGCATGGCCATGCAGGGCCTGGCCGTGGTCCCCCTGTTCGCGGGGTACGACCTGGACCGCGAGAGGGGCCGCATCTTCTCGTACGACGTGACGGGCGGCCGCAGCGAGGAGCACAACTTCGCGGCGACCGGGTCGGGCTCGGTGTTCGCTCGCGGTGCGATGAAGAAGCTGTTCCGTGAGGATCTGACCGAGGCCGAGGCCACCACCCTGGTGGTGCAGGCGCTGTACGACGCGGCCGACGACGACTCGGCGACCGGTGGTCCCGACGTCGCGCGCCGGATCTATCCGATCATCACGGTGATCACCGACGACGGTTTCCGCAGGCTGTCCGAGCAGGAGGCGTCCGAGCTGTCGCGCGCGGTGCTCCAGCGGCGGCTGGAGGAGCCGGACGGTCCGCGGGCCGCCCTGCTCTGAGCGGGCGCTCTCGGTCTTCGCAGTGAGGTGATCCCAGTGACCATGACAGAAAGGGACGGATAACCGGTGTCGACGCCGTTCTATGTCTCACCCCAGCAGGCCATGGCGGACCGCGCCGAGTACGCCCGCAAGGGCATCGCGCGCGGTCGCAGCCTGGTGGTCATGCAGTACGCCGACGGAATCGTGTTCGTCGGCGAGAACCCGTCCCGTGCGCTGCACAAGTTCAGCGAGATCTACGACCGGATCGGCTTCGCGGCCGCCGGCAAGTACAACGAGTACGAGAACCTGCGCATCGGTGGTGTGCGGTACGCGGACCTGCGGGGTTACACCTACGACCGTGACGACGTGACCGCGCGTGGTCTGGCGAACGTGTACGCGCAGACGCTGGGCACGATCTTCTCCTCGGCGGCCGAGAAGCCGTACGAGGTGGAGCTGGTGGTGGCGGAGGTCGGCGAGACTCCGGAGGGCGACCAGATCTACCGGCTGCCGCACGACGGTTCCATCGTGGACGAGCACGGTTCGGTGGCGGTCGGCGGAAACGCGGAGCAGATCAGCACGTTCCTGGACCAGCGTCACCGGGACGGGATGAGCCTGGCGGAGGCGCTGAAGCTCGCGGTGCAGGCGCTTTCGAGGGACACCAACGGCGGCGAGCGGGAGATTCCCGCGGAGCGCCTGGAGGTGGCGGTGCTGGACCGGACGCGGCCGCAGAAGCGGAAGTTCAAGCGGATCGTGGGCGGCCAGCTGTCGCGGCTGCTGGCGGCGAACGGCGCGGCGACCGAGGCGGAGAGTGCGGACGATCCGGACGACGCGTCCGGCTCCGAGGAGGAGTGAGGCGCGCGCCGCGCGATGTCTGTCGACAGTGCCCTCGGCCGGTTTCCGGTCGGGGGCACTGTGTGTTGCGGGCAGGGCCTCAGGAGGGGCGTGGCGGGGCCGTGGAGGCGCGGGGGATGAGCTGGACCGGGATGTCCCCGTGTGGGGGCTCGCGGCCGTCCAGGACGGCGAGGAGGGTCTGCATGCCGCGTTCGCCGAAGAGTTCGGCGTCGAGGCGGACGGTGGTCAGCTCGGGGTCGAGGGCGGTGGCGAGGGCGAGGTCGTCGAGGCCGGTGACGGAGAGGTCGTCGGGGATGCGCATGCCGAGGCGGCGGGCGGCCTTGTAGGCGCCGGCGGCGAGTTTGTCGTCGTCGCAGACGACGGCGGTGGGGCGGGGGCCGGGTGTGGTGAGGGCGGTCTCGGTGGCGGCGCGGGCGGCGTCGATGGCGATGGGCGCGCGGGCGGTGGTGAGCCGGGTGCCGGCTGTGGCGGCGAGGCGCCGGGCGAGTTCGCGGGCGCGGATCTCGAAGGTCCAGGAGGGGACGTCGGCGGCGAGGTGGAGGAGGTGGCGGTGGCCGAGGCCGAGGAGGTGGTCGGTGACCTGGCGGACGCCGTCGGTGATGTCGAGGTTGACGGTGGCGGCGCCGAGGCTGCCGGCGGGGTCGCTGTCGAGCATGACGAGGGGGAGCTGGTCGCCGCTGATGGCGGTGAGGGCGTCGGCGGCCATGGAGGAGGCGATGACGCCGTCGAGGGCGGCCTGGGCGCTGGCGAAGGGGTCGCGGGCGGGGCCGACCCCTTCGGGGGAGGGATAGAGGACGACGCCGAAGCCGTGTTCGGCGGCGACGCGGGCGGCTCCGGTGTAGACGCCGGCGAAGAACTCGGTGGTGAGGGCGGGGACCACGAGGAGGACGGTGCGGGTGTGGCCGAGGCGGAGGTTGCGGGCGGCGAGGTTGGGGCGGTAGCCGAGGTCGGCGGCGGCCTGGCGTACGCGCTGGGCGGTGGTCTCGGAGACGCGGCCGCGCCATTTTTCGCCGAGGACGAGTGAGACGGCGGCCTGGCTGACTCCGGCCTCGCGGGCGACGTCACGGCTGGTCGGGCGCGTGCTGCTGCGTGCCACCGCGGTCGTGCTCCTCTGGGTGCTGTGTGGACGGTCGGACAGCGCACATGGTACGTATGAAACCGTTAGTTATACGTAACACTTCGGGGACATCGCGACGGCGGTCGGGGGTGCCGGAGCGGCCGCTGAAGGGGCGGGACATGGCGACGGGTTATCTGGAGATCCTGCGGGCGCGGCATGCGCTGCGCCTGCTGACGGGGACGCTGGTGGGCCGGCTGCCGAACGCGGTGGCGCCGATCGCCATGGTGCTCTTCGTGCGCGCGGAGGGCGGTACGTACAGCCTGGCGGGCGCGCTGGCGGCGGTGTACGGGGTGGCGAACGCGGTGGGCCAGCCGCTGCTGGGGCGGCTGGTGGACCTGTACGGGCAGCCGCGGGTGCAGTTGCCGGCGGCGGTGGCGTCGGCGCTGGCCATGGCGGGGTTCGCGTTCTGCGGGATCGCTCCGCCGGGGGCGGCGTACGCGCTGGTGGCGCTGGCGGGTCTGTGCACGCCGCCGCTGGAGGGCGGGCTGCGGGCGCTGTGGCCGTCGGTGCTGCGCCGGGGGGAGCAGGTGCACACGGCGTACGCGCTGGACGCGGTGGCGCAGGAGGTGATGTTCACGGTCGGGCCGCTGCTGGTGACGCTGTGCGTGGCGGTGTGGTCGGAGCGGGCGGCGCTGCTGGTGCTGAACCTGGTGGGGGTGCTGGGCGCGCTGTCGGTGGTGGTGTCGGCGCCGTCGCGGGCGTGGCGCTCGGAGCCGCGGGAGGCGCACTGGCTGGGGGCGCTCAGGTCGCGGGGGCTGCTGGCGCTGCTGGGGGCGTTCCTGTTCGTGGGGATCGCGATGGGGTCGATCACGGTGGCGTCGGTGTCGTACGCGGACGGGCACGGTGGTGACGCGGTGTACGGCTGGATGATGGCGGGGCTGGGTCTGGGCGCGCTGGCCGGCGGGACGGTGTACGGGGCGCGGCGGTGGCCGGGGGCGCCGGAGCGGCGGCTCAGGGTGCTGGTGGCCCTGCTGGCGCTGTGCTATCTGCCGTTGCTGTGGATGCCGGGGCCGGTGGCGATGGTGCTGCTGTCGGTGGTGTCGGGGGTGTTCCTGGCGCCGTGCATCGCGTGCGCGTTCATCATCGTGGACCGGCACGCTCCGGCGGGAACGGTGACGGAGGCGTTCTCGTGGCTGGTGACGACGTTCACGGTGGGCGCGTCGGTGGGGACGGGGCTCGCCGGGCCGGTGGTCCAGTCGGGTGGTGCGTCGTGGGGGTTCGCGCTGCCGGGGGTGGCGGGGGGTGTGTCGTTGCTGGTGCTGCTGGCCACGGGACGGGCGCTGACGGCTCCCGCGGAGGGCGGTGTCGTTGCGGCTTCATCGGAAAATGATCCAGATCGTGCTGCCGAACCCCGTTTCAGTTCAGGGGATCGGGCGTAATGTTCAGTCATGGACCGCCGCATTTTCGGGCTGGAGAACGAGTACGGCGTCACGTGCACGTTCAGGGGACAGCGGCGTCTGTCTCCTGACGAGGTGGCGCGGTACCTCTTCCGCCGTGTCGTGTCATGGGGCCGCAGCAGCAATGTCTTTCTGCGCAACGGCGCCCGGCTGTATCTCGACGTGGGCTCACATCCGGAATACGCGACACCCGAGTGTGACAATGTGACCGAGCTGGTCACCCACGACAAGGCCGGCGAGCGCATTCTCGAGGGACTCCTGGTGGACGCGGAACGACGCCTGCACGAGGAGGGAATCGCGGGCGACGTCTACCTCTTCAAGAACAACACCGACTCGGCGGGCAACTCCTATGGTTGTCACGAGAACTATCTGGTGGCGCGGCACGGGGAGTTCTCCCGGCTCGCCGACATCCTCATTCCGTTCCTGGTGACCCGGCAGTTGCTGTGCGGGGCGGGCAAGGTGCTCCAGACGCCGCGCGGTGCGGTGTACTGCGTGAGCCAGCGGGCGGAGCACATCTGGGAGGGCGTCTCGTCGGCGACGACGCGTTCCAGGCCGATCATCAACACCCGCGACGAGCCGCACGCGGACGCCGAGCGTTACCGGCGGCTGCACGTCATCGTGGGCGACTCGAACATGTCCGAGACGACGATGCTGCTGAAGGTCGGCGCCACCGATCTGGTGCTGCGCATGATCGAGGCGGGCACGGTGATGCGGGATCTGACGCTGGAGAACCCGATCCGGGCGATCCGCGAGGTGAGCCACGACATCACCGGCCGGCGCAAGGTGCGTCTGGCCAGTGGCCGGGAGGCGTCGGCGCTGGAGGTGCAGCGCGAGTACTTCGACAAGGCGGTGGACTTCTGCGACCGCCGGGGCATCCGTACGGGCACGGTCGCGCAGGTGCTGGAGCTGTGGGGCCGGACGCTGGACGCGATCGAGACGGAGGACCTCGACCGGATCGGTACCGAGATCGACTGGGTGATGAAGTACAAACTCATCGAGCGGTACCGCGAGAAGCACAACATGACGATGTCGCATCCGCGGGTCGCGCAGATAGACCTCGCGTATCACGACATCCACCGGCGTCGCGGGCTGTACTACCTGCTTGAGAAGAAGGGTCAGGCGGCGCGTATCTGCAACGACCTGAAGATCTTCGAGGGCAAGTCGGTGCCGCCGCAGACGACTCGGGCGCGGCTTCGTGGTGACTTCATCCGGCGGGCGCAGGAACAGCGCCGGGACTTCACGGTCGACTGGGTGCATCTGAAGCTCAACGACCAGGCGCAGCGCACGGTGTTGTGCAAGGACCCGTTCCGTTCTGTGGACGACCGGGTGGAGAAACTGATCGCCGGAATGTAGAAACGGTCTCCGGGGCCGTGGCTTCTGCCGCTATCGCCCCCGAGCGCCACACGGGCGCCGTACGTTTCCCGTACGGCGCCCTTGTCACGCCGTAGAGTTGCGCGCACCAATCCGCAAGATCGACCGATTACGAGGCATCTCCCGTGCGCCGACGCTCACTCCTCATGGCCGCCGTTCCCGCTGGACTGGTCACGCTCGCCGGGTGCGGCGACGGCGATTCGAAGTCGAGCGCGACCAGTGCGTCCCCCTCGCCGTCGGCGTCGTCGCCTCCGCCGCCGAAGATCGTGGACGGGCCGCTGCCGGCGATCACGGGCGGGACGAAGTTCGGGGAGAAGCCGACGGTCGCCAAGGGGATGGGCCAGCCGTCCAAGGACCTGGCGGTGCGTACGGTGATCGCGGGCAACGGCCGCACGGTCGCGGAGAACGACTTCATCGAGGCGAACTACCTGGGCCAGATCTGGAGCTCGGGGAAGGTGTTCGACAACTCCTACGACCGCAGTCCGCTGGTGCTGCAGTTGGCGCGGGGCAGCATCATCGACGGCTGGCGCTACGCGCTGACGGGGAAGAAGATCGGCAGCCGGGTGGAGATCGCGGTGCCGCCGACCTGGGGGTACGGCCCGTCGGGCAACGAGCAGGCGGGGATCAAGGGCACGGACACGCTGGTGTTCGTGATCGACCTGCTGGACTCCTTCAACACCAAGAGCTCGGCGAAGGGCAAGGTGGTCCCGCAGACGGACCCGGCCCTGCCCAAGGTGGCCACGAACACGGACGGCAGCCGGCCGAAGGTGACGCTGCCGAAGTCGGACCCGCCGAAGAAGCTGGTGTCGAACTACGTCCTCGAGGGCGACGGGGACGAGGTCACCGCGAAGCAGACGATCCTGTGCCAGTTCCAGGGGCTCGAGTGGCAGGGCGGCCGGACGTTCCAGACGACGTACGGCTCGGGGCGGCTGAGCCAGTTCTCGGTGGAGCAGATGGAACAGGTCGTCAAGGGTCTGGCGCAGGGGGTCACGGGGAAGAAGGTCGGCAGCCGGGTGCTGGTCGTGGTGCCGCCGGACCTGGGCTACGGCGACAATCCGCCGAGCGGGAGCGGTATCAAGAAGGGTGCCACGCTGGTCTTCACGGTGGACATCCTCGCCGCGATGTAGCGCGCCGGGTGCGCGAGCTGCGGGGATGACAGACTGTCCATGTTTCGTTTCGTACACACGCGGGAGCTTTTGACGTGAGCATCGACAAGCCCGAGGTCGACTTTCCGGGCGGCGAGCCGCCGAAGGACCTTGAGATCAAGGACATCTGGGAGGGCGACGGCGAGGTCGCCGAGGCCGGCGACGTCGTCAAGGTGCACTACGTGGGCGTCGCGTTCTCCACGGGTGAGGAGTTCGACGCGTCCTGGAACCGGGGCACCCCGCTGGACTTCCAGCTCGGTGTCGGCCAGGTCATCCAGGGCTGGGACAAGGGTGTGCAGGGCATGAAGGTCGGCGGCCGCCGCCAGCTCGTGATCCCCGCGCACCTCGCCTACGGCGACCGGGGTGCCGGCGGCCGGATCGCGCCGGGTGAGACGCTGATCTTCGTCTGCGACCTCGTGGGCGTCGGCAAGCGCTGACCCGGCCGGTCGAGCCTGACCGTTCGTGTCCGGAGAAGGGCCCGCGCCTGGTGCGCGGGCCCTTCTTCTTCGACCGTCCTCGTCCGTAACGGCCCACCTTGTTCGTTCCGGCTTTTGCCGCGCCACCCGGGAGCGGTACGGTCAACGGTCGGAAGCACATGAGGAAAGGCGTAGGGCGTCGATGGCCATTGCCAAGGCCGAGCGGTTGATGAACCTCGCGTTGTGCCTGCTCGGCGCGCGGCGGCCGCTCAGCAAGCGCGAGCTGCGCGGGTCCGTCGAGGCGTACCTGGAAGCGGGGTCGGACGACTCCTTCAACCGCATGTTCGAGCGGGACAAGGACGATCTGCGCGAGCTGGGCCTGGTCATCGAGACCGTGGAGAACCTGGAGGGCGAGGTCGGTTATCTCGCCCGCCGTGACAGCAACCGGCTGCCCGCGATCACCCTGGACGCCGAGGAGGCGGCCGCCCTGGGCCTGGCCGCCAAGGTCTGGCAGCAGGCCCGGCTGGCCGGCGCGGCCAGCGGCGCCCTGCAGAAGCTGCGCGCGGCCGGGCTGCCCGAGGACGTCGACCCCTACGGCTCGCACGGCGCGCTGGAGCCGCGCATCCCGGTGCACGAGGCCGCGTTCGAGCCGCTGATGCTGGCCTGCCGGGACCGGCGCCCGGTGGTCTTCGACTACCGCAAGGCCTCGGCCGCGCACCCCGAGACCCGGCATGTCGAGCCGTGGGCGCTGGAGTGCTGGCGCGGCCACTGGTACCTGGCCGGCTTCGACCGCGAGCGCGGTGCCGAGCGCGTCTTCCGGCTGTCCCGGATCACCGGCAAGGTCCGCGCCCGCGGCAGCGGCTTCACCGCACCGGTGCCGGACGTGGTGACGGTGCGGGAGACCGTACGGGGCTGGGCGGGGGAGACCGCCGACCGCTCCGCGCTGATCCGGTTGCGCTCCGGCGCCGGCTACCCGCTGCGGGCCAAGGCCACCAAGGTGCGTGAACTGGGCGACGGCTGGGACGAGTTGGAGATTCCGTACGGGCACGGGCTGGATGCCTGGCTGGTGGAGTTCGGGCCGGACGTGGTGGTGCTGGAACCGGCCGAACTGCGGGCGGACGTGGTGGACCGGCTGCGTGCCGTGGCCAAGGGCTGAGAGCGGAGCGAGACACCATGGCAGGCAAACCGGCGAAGCCCCTGAACGCCATCGACCAGACCCGGCGGATGCTGTCGCTGGTCACGTATCTGCGCGAGCGGCCCGGCGCCCGGATCGCGGACGTGGCCCGCGCCTTCGGCATCACCGAGGACGAACTCGTCTCCGACCTGGACGTGCTGCCCATGTGCGGTACGTCCTTCCGGGGCGGTGACCTGCTGGACATCGACACCGACGGTGAGCGGATCTGGTGGCACAACCCGGCCGCGCTCGGCGAGGACGCGGCCGAGCCGCTCCGGCTCGCCGCCGACGAGGCGACCGCGCTGCTGGTGGCCGCCCGAGCGGTGGCCACCCTGCCCGGCCTGCGCGAGAGCGACCGGCAGGCGCTGGTCCGGGCCACCGCCAAGGTGGAGACCGCCGCCGGCGAGGCGGCCGGGGCCAGCTCCCGGCTGTCGGTGACCTTCGAGTCCGAGGGCGGGGTCTTCGCCGACGTCGACCGGGCCATCTCCGAGCGCCGCCGGCTGTGGGTGCGCTACTACTCCCCGGCCCGCGACGAGCTGACCGAGCGGGAGATCGACCCGATCCGCCTGGTCACCATGGGCCACACCTACGTCGAGGCGTGGTGCCGCCGCTCGGAGGCGCGCCGTACCTTCCGGCTGGACCGGGTCGCGGAGATCCGGATCCTCGACGAACCGGCCGCGCCGCCCGAGATAGAACCGCGCGACCTGTCCGAGGGGCTGGTGCAGCCCGCCGCCGAGGATCCCGAGGTCGTGGTCGAGGTCGGCCCCGGCGGGCGCTGGGTCGCGGAGTACTACCCGCACGACACGGCCGAGGAGCTGCCCGACGGCGGCCTGCGCATCACCCTGCGCACCCCCGACCCGGCCTCACTGCGCCGGCTCGCCCTGCGGCTCGGCCCCGACGGCCGGATCGTGTCGCCGCCCGACCTGGCCGACCGCGCCCGCCGGGCCGCCCGCGAGGCCCTGGCCGCCTACGAGGGACGGGAGCACACGCCGTGAACGAGACCCCGGTGCCCGGGACGGCACGCGAGGTGACGGCGGCCGCCGCCTTCGCCGGGATGCGACGCGTCGTCCCGGTGGTGTTCAAGGCGGCCTGCACCGAGTGCCGGGGCCGGTTCGAACTCGCCGCCAACGCGTTGCGGCTCGCCATCGGCGCCTCCAGCCGGACCACGTTCTACTCCTTCACCTGCCCCGAGTGCGGCACGGCGGTCCGCAAGCCCGCCGGGGAGCGGATCGTGCAGCTGCTCAGCGGGGCCGGGGTGCGGACCCTGCGGCTGCACTCCACCGTCCGGGCGGGTTCGGGAACGGTCTAGGCTCGTCCTCATGTTCTGGCCGATGTTCGCGGTAGCCATGGGATTTCTGGGTCTCGCAGTCCTGGGGGTCCTCGCCGTCCGGGTCTTCGCGGCCGCGCGGCGGCTCGGCCTCCAGGTGGCCGACTCCGGGCGCCGCATCAGCCGCGCCGCCGAGGACCTGGAGCGAGCCGCGGCCAGTACCGCACGCGCCGCCGACACGCTCTGAACAGCGGCGCGAGCTGGACGCCGGAAGCGCCACAAGCGGTTTGCGCCACTTCGCCCTGCCATGAGGCACAGGCGTACAGGTACGCTGCTGGTCGCGGTACGGAGAACGAGGCGCGTACCGCGGACCGGGAGTACGCACGGGGATTGCCTCTCGTTTACCCCCGAGCGTTACGATCGCTGTCGGCGCGGCCCTCCGGACACTTGTCCGAGCGGTCGGACAGCACCCCCACCCCCGCCTCGGTGAGAAGGTACTAACTCATGGGCATCGGACGGCTCGGTCCTACCGAGATCATTCTCATTCTCGTCGTCGTGTTCCTGCTCTTCGGCGCGAAGAAGCTTCCGGACATGGCCCGCTCGCTGGGCAAGTCCGCGCGCATCCTCAAGAGCGAGGCGAAGGCGATGAAGGAGGAGGGCAACACCTCCACTCCTCCGGCCTCCGGCGAGCAGCCTCCCGCGCAGCGCACCATCCAGGCCGCCCCCGGCGACGTGAACAGCGCCCGCCCGGTCAACGAGCCCACGGACACCCCCCAGCGCTGATCCGCGGCCGCACCACCGGCCTGCCGCACGAGATGAGGACGTGGGTTGCTCAAGTCTGCCCGCAAGAAAGAGAAGGATCCCGAGGGGCGGATGCCGCTCGTGGAGCACCTGCGCGAGCTGCGCAACCGGCTCGCCAAGGGCATGCTCGCGATCACGGTCGTCTCCGTGGTGGCCGCCTTCTACAGCCAGGACCTGATGTCCTTCCTCTCGCATCCGGTGCCGCGCTGTACCAAGGGCCTGGGTGAGTCCACCGGAGGCTCCTGCGCGGTCATCGCCTACACCGACCTGCTGTCGCCCTTCACCACCACGGTGAAGGTCTGCTTCATGGCGGGCGTGGTCGTCTCCAGCCCGGTCTGGCTCTACCAGCTCTGGGCGTTCATCGCGCCGGGCCTGCACCGCAACGAGCGCAAGTACACCTACGGCTTCGTGGCGGCGGCCGTGCCGCTGTTCATGGCGGGCGCCTGGCTCGCGTACACGATCCTGCCGATCAGCATGCGGGTGCTGCTGGGCATCACCCCGGACGGCTCGGCCAACATCCTCCCGATGGACAAGGTCCTGGACTTCATCGTCCGGATGATCCTCATCTTCGGCGGCGCCTTCGAGCTGCCGCTGCTGCTGGTCATGCTGAACTTCGCCGGTGTGGTGACCGGGCGCCGCATGGCCGGCTGGTGGCGCGGTGTGGTCATGGGCGTCTTCGTCTTCGGCGCCGTCGCCACCCCCACCACGGACCCCTTCGGCATGATCGCGCTGGCCGGCCCGATCGTGGTGCTGTACTTCATCGCCGTCGGCATCGCGCTGCTCAACGACCGCCGCCGCCAGCGCGCCGACGAGGCGACGGAGCTGGACGACGACGAGGCCTCGCCGCTGGACCACCGGCCGGAGCCGATCGCCGGCCCCGAGCGGCTGACCGCCGCCGTCCCCGAGCAGGCCCGCCAGGCCGAGGCCCTGCCGCCGGGCCGCTACGAGGGCTACGACGACGTCACCTGAGCGGACCGCTCGGCGTGCGCGAGGGGCCGGACGGATCTTCCGTCCGGCCCCTCGCGCACCGGGGCGGCGGCCTGCGCGAGCGGGGCCGGAGGCAGTCGTTCCGGTTCGGCGGGCGCGGGAAGCGATAATGATCGTCCTGTTGTCGGTGCGGGCCGGTACGCTCGAAAGCACGATGACAGAGGACCTCTCACCGGCCGAGCGGTACGCGGCGTCCCGAGTGCGGGCCGCCGAGCAGGCCACCGCGCTCGCGGGTTTCCGCGAGATGTACGACTTCGGCCTCGACGACTTCCAGGTGGAAGCCTGCTCCGCACTCGAGGGGGGCAAGGGCGTGCTGGTGGCCGCCCCCACCGGCTCGGGCAAGACGATCGTGGGCGAGTTCGCCGTCCACCTGGCCCTGCGGCAGGGCAAGAAGTGTTTCTACACGACCCCCATCAAGGCACTGTCGAACCAGAAGTACGCCGACCTGTGCCGCCGCTACGGAGCCGGCAAGGTCGGCCTCCTCACCGGTGACAACAGCGTGAACTCCGACGCCCCGATCGTCGTGATGACGACCGAGGTGCTGCGGAACATGCTGTACGCGGGGTCCCAGACCCTCCTGGGCCTCGGCTACGTCGTCATGGACGAGGTGCACTACCTCTCCGACCGCTTCCGGGGCGCCGTCTGGGAAGAGGTGATCATCCACCTGCCCGAGTCGGTGACCCTGGTGTCGCTGTCGGCCACCGTGTCCAACGCCGAGGAGTTCGGCGACTGGCTGGACACCGTGCGCGGCGACACCGAGGTGATCGTCTCCGAGCACCGGCCCGTACCGCTGTTCCAGCACGTGCTCGCCGGGCGGCGGATGTACGACCTGTTCGAGGAGGGCGAGGGCAGCAAGAAGGCCGTCAACCCCGACCTCGCCCGGCTCGCCCGCATGGAGGCCACCCGGCCCTCCTACCAGGACCGCAGGCGTGGACGCGCCATGCGCGAGGCCGACCGGGAGCGGGAGCGCCGGCAGCGTCAGCGCGCCTGGACGCCGGGCCGCCCCGAGGTCATCGAGCGCCTGGACGCCGAGGGCCTGCTGCCCGCCATCACCTTCATCTTCAGCCGCGCCGCCTGCGAGGCGGCGGTCCAGCAGTGCCTGTACGCGGGCCTGCGCCTCAACGACGAGGAGGAGCGGGAACAGGTCCGCGCCCTGGTCGAGGAGCGCACCGCGAACATCCCGCCCGAGGACCTGCACGTCCTCGGCTACTACGAATGGCTGGAGGGCCTGGAGCGCGGCATCGCCGCCCACCACGCCGGCATGCTGCCGACCTTCAAGGAGGTCGTGGAGGAACTGTTCGTACGCGGGCTGGTCAAGGCCGTGTTCGCCACCGAGACCCTGGCGCTCGGCATCAACATGCCCGCCCGTTCGGTGGTGCTGGAGAAGCTCGTCAAGTGGAACGGCGAACAGCACGCCGACATCACCCCCGGTGAGTACACCCAGCTCACCGGCCGGGCAGGGCGCCGGGGGATCGACGTCGAGGGCCACGCCGTGGTGCTGTGGCAGCGGGGGATGAGCCCCGAGCACCTCGCCGGACTCGCGGGCACCCGCACCTATCCGCTGCGCTCCAGCTTCAAGCCGTCGTACAACATGGCGGTCAACCTGGTCGAGCAGTTCGGGCGGCACCGCTCGCGCGAGCTGCTGGAGACGTCGTTCGCGCAGTTCCAGGCCGACAAGTCGGTCGTCGGGATCTCCCGGCAGGTGCAGCGCAACGAGGAGGGCCTGGAGGGCTACAAGGGCTCCATGACCTGCCACCTCGGCGACTTCGACGAGTACGCGCGGCTGCGCCGCGAACTCAAGGACCGGGAGAACGAGCTGGCCCGGCAGGGCGCCAGCCAGCGGCGTGCCGAAGCGGCCGTCGCCCTGGAGAAGCTCAAGCCGGGCGACATCATCCACGTGCCCACCGGCAAGTACGCGGGCCTCGCGCTCGTGCTCGACCCCGGTCTGCCCGCCGGGCGGACCGGCGGCCCCCGGGGCTTCGACCACCATGACGGGCCCCGCCCGCTGGTGCTCACCGCCGAACGGCAGGTCAAGCGGCTGGCGTCCATGGACTTCCCCGTCCCGGTGGAGGCGCTGGACCGGATGCGCATCCCCAAGACGTTCAACGCCCGCTCCCCGCAGTCCCGCCGGGACCTCGCCTCCGCCCTGCGCACCAAGGCCGGGCACATCCCGCCGGAGCGTGCCCGCAAGAAGCGTTCGCAGGCCGCCGACGACCGGGAGATCGCCCGGCTGCGCACCGCGATCCGCGCGCACCCCTGCCACGGCTGCGACGACCGCGAGGACCACGCCCGCTGGGCCGAGCGCTACCACCGGCTCCGGCGCGACACCTCCCAGCTGGAGCGCCGTATCGAGGGCCGCACCAACACCATCGCGCGCACCTTCGACCGGATCGTGGCCCTGCTGACCGAGCTGGACTACCTGCGGGGCGACGAGGTCACGGCCAACGGCAAGCGGCTGGCCCGGCTCTACGGCGAGTTGGACCTGCTGGCCAGCGAATGTCTGCGCGAGGGCGTCTGGGAAGGACTCAGCCCCGCCGAACTCGCCGCCTGCGCCTCGGCGTTGGTGTACGAGGCGCGGGTCAGTGACGACGCGATGACGCCCAAGCTCCCTTCCGGCCCGGCCCAGGCCGCGCTAGGGGAGATGGTGCGGATCTGGGGGCGGCTGGACGCGCTGGAGGAGGACTTCCGGATCAGCCAGACGGAAGGGGTGGGGCAGCGGGAGCCGGACCTCGGGTTCGCGTGGATCGCCCACCAGTGGGCCTCGGGCAGGGGGCTCGACGAGGTGCTGCGCGAGGCGGAGATGCCCGCGGGGGACTTCGTACGGTGGACCAAGCAGGTGATCGACGTTCTCGGGCAGGTGGCCGCGGCTGCTCCCACGGACGGCTCGACGATCGCCAGGAACGCACGCAGGGCTGTCGACCAGTTGCTGCGGGGAGTGGTCGCCTACTCGTCCGTGGGGTGAGGTCTTCGCACGGGTGGCGGGTGGGCTGCGGCCGCTGAGCGCGGCCCCCCCCGCGACCCCGGGAAGGGCCGGCCCCGCCGGCCCTTTTCGCATGCCCGCCGGCCGCTACCAAGCGTGTTCGAATGGATGCCCGCTGTGTAAATAGGAGTGACGGTACTCCTGTTGCCCGGGGGATTTCAGGTGCTTGCCGAATATGACACGGGGGTGTCCCGGTCGGAATAGGCTCGCCCGCGGCGGACCCGGTTGAGATGGATTCGGGCGCCTGTTCCCCTATATACCGTTCTTCCCAGAAGGCATCCATGGTGAGTGTTCAGAAACCTCCCGGTGTCCGCGAACGTCCCTACGCGCAGGTGTTGTTGCCGCCCGCCCTGGTGATGGCCGCGGTGACCGCCGCCGCCGTGTTCCTGGTGCCGGACTCCGCCCGGATCACCGTCGCCTGCTGCGGGCTGGTGGCCACGCTGCTGCTGCTCGCCACCGCGAGCGAGGTGGTGCGGCGTGGCCGTCAACTGCGGTCCGTCGAGGCCGAGAACGCCCGGCGCACCGCGTATCTGGAGCACCGCATCGCCGCCCACGACGCGGAGATCGTCCGCCTCGGCTCCGAGGTGCTGCCGCTGGCGCTGGCCCGGCTGCGCGGGGGCGAGCGACTGCGGGACGTCCTGCGCCACGTCGTCGACGAGGACCCCGAGCTGCGTCACCTCCCGCCCTCGCAGCGCGAGCTGCTGCGCGTGGCGCTGCGCGGTGCCGAGCACGAGATCAACATGCGGGACGCCACCCAGCGGGCGTTCGTCACCACCGCCCGGCGCGTGCAGGCCATCGTCCACCAGCAGGCCAAGGAGCTGCGGGAGATGGAGGAGGACCACGGCCGCAACGCCGAGGTCTTCGACGACCTGCTGCGCGTCGACCACGGCACCGCGCTGATCGGGCGCCTCGCCGACTCCATCTCGGTGCTGGGCGGCGGCCGTCCGGGCCGTCAGTGGCCGGTGCCCGTCTCGCTCTACAGCGTGCTGCGGGGCGCGATGTCCCGCATCCTCGAGTTCCCGCGGATCAACCTCGCCTCGATCGTCAACATCAACATCAAGGGCACCTCGGTCGAGCCGGTCATCCACGCGGCCGCCGAGCTGTTCGACAACGCCACCCGCTACTCGCCGCCCTCGACCAAGGTGCACGTCACCGCCTTCGAGGTGCAGACCGGCCTCGCCATCGAGATCGAGGACGCCGGGGTCAGTCTCAGCGAGGAGGGCCGGGCCCGCGTCGAGCAGATGATCCTGGACGCCCGCGCCGACGACGACGCGCACAACCTCGGCGACAGCCCCCGCCTCGGCCTCGCCGTGGTCGGCCGGCTCTGCAACGCCTTCGGCATGGACGTCTCGCTGCGCGCCTCCGCCTACGGCGGCGTCCGCGCCATCCTCGTCGTCCCCCGCGACATGCTCACCACCGAACCCGGCGTCGGCGCCGCGCACGGCATCGGCGCCACCGCCGTACCGATGCCCGAGCTCGGCGCGCTGGAGGGCCCCAAGCGCCCGCCCAAGCGCCGCCGCCCCACCGCACCGCGCGTCCCCGCCCAGGCCGTGGAGGACCAGGCCCCCACGGTCACCGAGCGGACGGCGAACGGTCTGCCGCAGCGCCGCAGCCGGGTGACCGTCCCGCTCAGCCGGCGCTTCGCCGAACAGGCCGCCATCGAGCAGGCCGAGCGCGAGGGACGCCCCACCGTGTGGTCCCGGCCCGAACCGGAGCCCGGGCCCCCGGCCGACCCCGAGCGGCAGAAGCTTCTCGACCGCGAACCGGGCATGTGGGTCGACGCCTTCTGGGACGGCATGAAGAAGGGCAACGAAGGCGCCCACCCGACCGACTTCACCCGGAACCCGACCGCCTACCTGCATCTGATCGACGACTCGGCCGACACCGGCGCCGGCGACGAGGGGGAGCCCAAGTGATCCAGCAGCGTGCCAACTTCGACTGGATGCTCAAGCAGCTGCACGACGGCGTGCCCGGCATCGAGATGATCGTGGTGCTCTCCTCGGACGGCCTGCGCATCGCCCGCTACGGCGGCGATCCCGACGCCGCCGACCGGGTGGCCGCCGCCTGTGCCGGCGTGCAGAGCCTGGCCGGGGCCGTCGCCCAGGAACTGCCGGGCAGCAGCGGGGAGATGAAGCTCGTCGTCATCGAGATCGACGGAGGCTACTTCTACCTGATGGCCGCCGGCGACAACGCCTACCTCGCCGTCCTCGCCGACGTGGTCTGCGAGCCCGGCCGGATGGGCGGGATGATGCGCGACCTCGTCGTCCGGATCGGTGCCCACCTCACTTCTCCGCCCCGGCGCGGCGGGCAGGCCGTATGACCGCGCGCCGCGAACGGCGCCCGCCGCAGGAGGCGCCCTCCCCGCCGCCGGCCGCCCCGGACGCGGCCGAGGAGGCGGACGCCGGGAGCCCCGAGCGGCTGTACGCCGTCACCGGACTGCACGAGGGCGGCCGGGCCCAACTCGACCTGGTGACCCTCATCGTGGCGCGCTCGGTGCCCCCGCCGTCCGGCACCCCCGAACAGGCGGCCGTGCTGCGGCTGTGCTCGGCGCCCCTGTCCGTGGCCGAACTCTCGGCCTACCTCGACCTGCCCTTCAGCGCGATGACCGCGCTGATCACCGAACTGATCGGCGCCGACCTGGTGCAGGCCCGCGCCCCGATCGTCCGCCAGGCGCTCCCCGACCGGACCCTCCTCGAAGCGGTGATGCATGGACTTCAACGCCTCTGACGCCGTCCCTCCGATCCCCGGCCCGCGCACCGAGGAGCGGCTCCCGCAGACCGCCCAGGCGGCGGTGAAGATCGTGATCGTGGGCGGCTTCGGCGTCGGCAAGACCACCATGGTCGGCTCGGTCAGCGAGATCAGACCGCTGACCACCGAGGAGACCATGACCCAGGCCGGTATCGGCATCGACGACGACTACGGCTCCGAGACCAAGACGGCCACCACCGTGGCCATGGACTTCGGCCGCATCAGCATCACCGGAGAACTGGTGCTCTACCTCTTCGGCACCCCCGGCCAGGAACGGTTCTGGTTCCTGTGGAACCGCCTCTTCGAAGGCGCGCTCGGCGCGGTCGTCCTGGTCGACACCCGCCGCCTGGACGTCAGCTTCGACGTCATGGGCCGCCTCGAGGAACGCGGCGTGCCCTTCATCGTCGCCGTCAACTCCTTCCCGGACGCGCCCCGTCACCCCGTCGAGGAACTGCGCGGCGCGCTCGACCTGGCCCCCGAGATCCCGATCGTCGAGTGCGACGTGCGCCGCCGCGCCTCCAGCCGGGACACCCTGCTGACGCTGATGCACTTCCTGCACTCCCTCGCCCGGTCCGGCGCCCTGACCTGAGCGGGCGCGCGAACCCCACCAGCCGTTTCCCGAAAGCGACCACTGTGACGCCCGAATCCCAGACCCCGGCAGGCACCCCCGACACCGCGTCCGGCCCGCCGCCGGGCTGCCCCGCGCACGGCACCGGCCCCGGCGGCCTGCACCGGCTGTACGGCCCGGACGCGGTCGACCTCGACGACCTCTACGAGCGGCTGCGCGAGAAGCACGGTCCGGTCGCCCCCGTCCTCCTCCACGACGACGTGCCCATGTGGGTGGTCCTCGGGCACGCCGAGAACCTGCACATGGTGCGCAGCCCCTCGCAGTACACCCGCGACAGCCGGGGCTGGACCCCCCTGCTGGAAGGCATGGTCAAGCCCGACCATCCGCTGATGCCGCACATCGCCCGGCAGCCGATCTGCGCGCACGCCGAGGGCGACGAGCACCAGAGGCTGCGCGCGGCCGTCACCGCCGCCATGGGCACCATCGACCACCGGGGCCTGCGCCGCTCCATCAACAGCTCCACCCAGGAACTCGTCAACCGCTTCTGCGGGCGCGGCCGGGCCGATCTGGTCTCGCAGTTCGCCGAGCACCTGCCGATGGCCGTGATGTGCGAGATCCTCGGGATGCCCGAGGAGTTCGACGACCGCATGGTGCAGGCGGCGCGCGACGCGCTGGGGGGCACCGAGACCGCCATCCAAAGCCACACGTACGTGATGGAGGCACTCAGCCGGCTCACCGCCCGGCGCCGGGGCCGCCCCGAGGACGACGTCACCAGCCACCTCGTCACGCACCCGGTGGGGCTCAGCGACGACGAGGTCCGCGAGCATCTGCGGCTGCTGCTGTTCGCCGCGTACGAGACCACCGCCAACCTGCTGGCCAACGCGCTGCGCATGGTGCTGACCGAGCCGGGGTTCCGCGCCCGGCTCAACGGCGGTCAGATGACGGTGCCGGAGGCGATCGAGCAGTCGCTGTGGGACGAGCCGCCGTTCAGCACCGTCCTCGGCTACTACGCCAAGCAGGACACCGAGCTGGGCGGGCAGCGCATCCGGCGCGGCGACGGGCTGCTGTTCGCGCCCGCGCCGGGCAACGTCGACCCGCGCGTACGGCCCGACCCGAGGGCGCACATGAAGGGCAACCGGTCCCACCTCGCCTTCGGCGGAGGCCCGCACGAATGCCCCGGCCAGGACATCGGGCGGGCCATCGCCGACATCGGGGTGGAGGCCCTGCTGACCCGGCTGCCGGACATCCGGCTGGAGTGCGCCGAGGAGGACCTGCGCTGGCGGTCCTCCATCGCGTCCCGGCATCTGGTGTCGCTGCCGGTGCTGTTCGAGCCCAAGCCGCAGCAGGACGTCAACCGGGCGCCCAGCATGTCCTCCCTCCACCCGCACCGGGCGGAGCAACCGGTGCCCCGGCCGCGCGCGTGGGCGGAGGACAAGGCCGAGGAACCCGTGGAGCACCAGGAGCCGGTGCCGCCCGCCGGTCCGGCCGGGTTCCGGCCCGCGCCGTCCAAGAGCGCGCCGCCGAGCCGCTGGCAGCGCGTGTGGCGGTGGCTGCTGGGGGAGTAGCCCCGGCGATCAGATGCCCGCCCACTCCCCGGGCGAGGTCCACGCCCGGAGGGTGCGGCCACTGACGAAGCTGTGCCGGAGGCCGGTCAGCGGGTCGGTGAACTCCAGCTTGCGGGCCAGCAGCTGGAGCGGGCGGCGGAAGTCGCCGGGTGAGGTGGCCGGGGCCACCTCCGGGTAGAGGGGGTCGCCGAGGATGGGGACGCCGAGCGAGTTGAGGTGCACCCGGAGCTGGTGGGTCTGGCCGGTGGCGGGCAGCAGGCGGTAGCGGGCCAGCCCGTCCCGTTCGCGGAGTCCGGTGATCTCCACCCGCGTCACCGCGTTGGGCTCGCCCGTCACCTCCCGCGCGGCCAGCACGCCGCGCTCCTTCAGGATCCGGCTGCGCACGGTCCGGGGCAGCTCCAGCGCCGGGTCGTGCCGGGCCACCGCCTCGTACTCCTTGTGCATCCGGCGCTCGCGGAACAGGCCCTGGTAGGCGCCGCGTTCGCCGGGGCGCACGGTGAACAGCACCAGTCCGGCGGTCAGCCGGTCCAGCCGGTGCGCCGCGCCCAGTGCGGGCAGGCCGAGATCGTGGCGGAGGCGGGCGAGCAGGGTCTCGGAGACATGGGAGCCGCGCGGGGTGGTGGCCAGGAAGTGCGGCTTGTCGGCGACGACGATGTGCTCGTCCCGGTACACCACCTCGACCGGGAACGGCACCGGCACCTCCGGCGGCAGCTCGCGGTGGAACCACACGAACATCCCCGGCCGGTACGGCGCGTCCGGCGCCACCGGCAGCCCGCCGGCGTCCACCACCGCCCCGGCGTCGAACATCGCCTCCACCGTGCCCGGCCCGGCGCCCGTCATCCGCGCCACCAGATGCTCGCGCACCGTGGCCCACGACCCGTCCACGGGCAGCCGCACCCGCACAGGGTCGACACCCCGGCGCTGGGGGAGCGGGGCGGGCGGAGGCTGCGTACGGCGTCTCATCAGGTGTCCCAGGTTACGGGGGTGGCCCGATCCAGCCGGTCCGCCCCCGGCACTTGGCAGGATGCGGGCATGCCCTGTCTGACCAGCCCGGTGCTGCCCGGAGGAACCCTCTCCCACCGGCCGCAGCCGGAGATCCCGGCCGGTGCCGGGCTGCGCCTGCGCCCTTGGCGGGCCGAGGACGCGCCCGCCGTCCACGCCGCCTTCCAGGACCCGACGCTCAACCAGTGGCACGCCAAGTCCTGCGACTCCCCCGAGGAGGCCGCCGGCTGGATCGAGGACTGGCACGGACAGTGGGCGCGCGAGTGCGACGCCCACTGGGCCGTGGTCCGGGCGGACACCGGTGAGCTGCGCGGCCGGGCCGCCCTGCGGGAGATCCGGCTGCGGGACGGCGTCGCCGAGGTGGCGTACTGGACCCTGGCGTCGGCGCGCGGGCAGGGCGTGGCCGGACATGCCACGGAGGCTCTGACGCGCTGGTCGTTCGGCGAGATCGGCTTCAACCGGCTGGAGCTGATGCACGCCACCGCCAACGCGGCGTCCTGCCGGGTCGCCACCAGGGCGGGATTCGAGCTGGAGGGCACCCGGCGCCGGGCGCTGCTGCACCCCGACGGCTGGCACGACATGCACCTGCACGCCCGGCTCAGGGGCGAGTGAGCCGGGCGTTCAGGCGGCCGCGTTCTCCTGCTCGGCCTCGATGCGCGCGTTCCACTCCCGCTTGCCGGCCTGCCAGCCGTCCTCGTCGTGGCCCAGGCGCCAGTAGCCGGAGATCGACAGGTCCTCGCGGGGGATCCGCGCCTCGACCCGCAGCATCCGGCGCAGTTCCTTCACGAAGGACGCCTCGCCGTGCACGAACGCGTGCGGGCGGCCTCCGGGGAACTCCAGGGCCCCTACGGCCTCCAGCAGGGCCTCGCCGACCGGGCGGTCCCCGCGGTGCAGCCAGACGACCTCGACCTCGGAGTCGATCTTCTGCTCCTCCCCTGGGCCGGCCACCTCCACGAAGGCGTGCGCCGGCGTGCCCGGCGGCAGGGTCTCCAGGGCGCGGGCGATGGCGGGCAGCGCGCTCTCGTCCCCGGCGAACAGGTGCCAGTCGGCCGTCGTGTCGGGGGTGTAGGCGCCGCCGGGGCCGAAGAAGCGCACGGTGTCGCCGGGGCGGGCCCGGACGGCCCAGGGACCGGCGAGGCCCTCGTCGCCGTGGATGACGAAGTCGAGGGTCATCTCCCGCTGCCCGGCGTTCCAGGCGCGCACGGTGTACGTACGGGTCACCGGCCACTGCTCGCGGGGGAGTTCGGCCTGGATCCGCTCCAGGTCGAACGGCTCCGGGTAGGTCATCCCGTCCACCGGGGCGAAGAGCAGCTTCACGTAGTGGTCGGTCCACGTGTCGGCCGCGAAGTCGGCCAGTCCGGCGCCGCCGAGCACGATCCGCTGGACGTGCGGGGTCAGCCGCTCGGTGCGTACCACCTGGGCGGAACGGAGCTTGCGCGGCTTGCGCCCCGGACGCTCTGCCATGACGGCCTCCTGCTGCCTTGATCAGGTTTACCTAAGTTAGCACTTCGCGCCGGTGTCCCCCCGGTGCCGGGGGATTCCCCCCGCCCGGAAACTTCCCCTGCGCAGGGAGCCGTACTCACGCCCCCAGTGTCGTCAGCAGCCGCTGAAGGGAACCGCCCAGGCCCCAGCGGGCCGCGAGCGCGTCCAGTGCGGCGGGGTCGCGCGGGGTATGCGGCAGCGCCGTGTCCACGCCGGGCAGCGGGACGTCGTCGGCGACCCGGACGACCTTCGGGGCGACGGCGAGATAGGGGGCCGCCTCGGTCAGCCGCTTGCGCTGAGCGGGAGTCAGCTTCGCCCCGGGGTCGTCCACGGCGGCGACGATCCCGGCCAGGTCCCCGAACTCGGCGAGCAGCTTGGCCGCCGTCTTCTCCCCGACACCGGGCACGCCCGGCAGGCCGTCGCTCGGGTCGCCGCGCAGCAGCGCCAGGTCCGCGTAGCCCCGGCCGTCCACGCCGTACTTCTCGCGCAGCCATGCCTCGTCGGTGAGCTGGAGGGTGCCGACGCCCTTGAGCGGATACAGGACACGGACGCCGCGGGCGTCGTCGACCAGCTGGTAAAGGTCACGGTCTCCGGTGACGATGTCGACCGGGCCGTCGGCGCGGGCGGTGAACGTGCCGATCACGTCGTCCGCCTCGTATCCGGCCACCCCCACGCGGGCGATGCCGAGCGCGTCCAGCACCTCCTCGATCACCGGGACCTGCGGGGAGAGGGTGTCCGGGACCTCCTCGGCGTCCGGTGCGCCCTCGTGCTCCTCGGCCACCCGGTGCGCCTTGTAGGAGGGGATCAGGTCGACCCGCCACTGCGGGCGCCAGTCGGCGTCCATGCAGGCCACCAGCCTGTCCGGGCGGTGGTCCTTGACCAGGCGGTCGATGAAGTCCAGCAGTCCGCGCACCGCGTTCACCGGGGTGCCGTCCGGCGCCCTGACCGAGTCCGGCACACCGAAGTAGGCGCGGAAGTACAGCGAGGCGGTGTCGAGAAGCATCAGTCGTCCGGTCACGCTCGCATCATGCCGCACCGCACCGACAGCGGGCCCGCACGCCGGGCCCCTGGCGTGACCTGGGCCACTTCGGCGTTTGGCGCAAATACGCCCGGGCAGGCGCCGCGCGCCGGAACGAGGCAATCGCTTACCAGGTGACAACCATCCCTCGCTCCTGCCCATTGCCGCCTAGCCGAGGGACATGCATGACCGCGAGAATCGAAGCGGAACATCTCTACAAGGTGTTCGGCAGACGACCGGACCAGGCCGTGGAACGGCTCGAACAAGGCGCCGACCGCGACGAGCTGCGCGCGGAGGGCAGCACCGCCGCCGTCATCGACGCCTCCTTCGCCGTCGCGCCGGGGGAGATATTCGTTGTCATGGGCCTGTCCGGCTCGGGCAAGTCCACCCTGCTGCGCACGCTCAACGGCCTGCTCACCCCCACCGCGGGCCGCGTCCGCTTCGACGGGCAGGACCTCACCGCCCTCGGGGACCGCGAGCTGCGCGAGGTCCGGGCCAACAAGATCAGCATGGTGTTCCAGCACTTCGCACTCTTCCCGCACCGCAGCGTCCGTGACAACGCCGCCTACGGCCTGGCCGTGCAGGGCGTGCCCCGCGCCGAGCGCGAACGCCGCGCCGACGAGGCGCTCGCCCTGTGCGGGCTGGCCGGCTGGGAGGACTCCTGGCCGGACGAACTCTCCGGCGGCATGCAGCAGCGCGTGGGCCTCGCCCGAGCGCTCGCCACCGACGCCGACCTGCTGCTGATGGACGAGTCCTTCAGCGCGCTGGACCCGCTGATCCGCCGCGACATGCAGGACCAGCTCCTCGAACTGCAGAAGACGCTGCACAAGACCATCGTCTTCATCACCCACGACCTCAACGAGGCCATGCGCCTGGGCGACCGCATCGCCGTCATGCGCGACGGCCGCATCGTGCAGACCGGCACCGCCGAGGACATCCTGCTGCGCCCCGCGGACGACTACGTCGCCTCCTTCATCCAGGACGTCGACCGCTCCCGCGTGCTCACCGCGTCCGCCGTCATGGACACCGACGTGCGCGGCGACGAGGCCGACTGCGCCTGCGAGACCGCGACGCCCGGCACACCGTTCACCGAACTGTGCGCGATCAGCGCCCGCCTGAGCCACCCGGTCGCCGTCCTCGACGCCGGCCGCACCCTGGTCGGAGTCGTGCCCGAAAGCCGCCTGGTCGGCTTCCTCGGGGACGAGCAGGGAGCCCCGATCGCCTGCGACCACCCCCGCGACGAGAGGAAGGTGACCGCCCGTGCCTAGGCTTCCGCTCGGCGACTGGGTCGACTCCGGGGTCGACTGGCTGGTCGGCCACCTCTCCTGGCTCTTCGACGCCGTCCGCGCCGTCCTGGAGGGCATGTACGACGGCATCGACGCCGTCCTCACCGCCCCGCAGCCCCTGCTCCTCGCCGGCATCCTCGCGGTCCTCGCCTGGTGGCTGCGCGGACTGCTCGCCGGCGTCCTCGCCTTCGCCGGATTCGCCCTGGTGGACTCGCTCGACCTGTGGGAACGGGCCATGTCCACGCTCTCGCTGGTGCTGGTCGCCACCATCATCGCGCTGGTCATCTCGATCCCCCTCGGCATCTGGGCCGCCCGCTCCCGCGCGGTGAGCGCCACCCTGCGCCCCGCGCTGGACCTGCTCCAGACCATGCCGTCGATGGTGCTGCTGATCCCGGCCATGCTCTTCTTCGGGCTCGGCACCGCCGCCGGCGTCGTCGCCACGCTGATCTTCGCGCTCGCCCCCGGCGTCCGCATGACCGAGCTGGGCATCCGCCAGGTCGACGCCGAACTGGTCGAAGCCGCCGAGGCGTTCGGCACCACCCCCCGCGACACCCTGTGGCGCGTGCAGCTCCCGCTCGCCCTGCCCACCATCATGGCGGGCGTCAACCAGGTCATCATGCTCGGCCTGTCCATGGTCGTCATCGCGGGCATGGTCGGCACCGGCGGCCTCGGCGGGGCGGTCAACGAGGCCATCGGCCAGCTCGACATCGGCTACGGCTTCGAGGCGGGCGTCGGCATCGTCGTCCTCGCCATCTACCTCGACCGGGTGACCGGCGCCCTCGGCACCCGTCTCTCGCCGCTGGGCCGCCGCGCCGCCGCCAAGGCCCGGCCCACCGCCTGGTCGTACCGGCCGCGCCCGGCCGTCGCCGTCGTCGCGGTGGTCGTGCTCGCGCTGGTCGCGGGCGGCCTCGGGGTCTTCGGGCCCGGCGCCACCAGGTCCACCGCGTCCGGTACGGACATCGGCCGGGGCAAGGAGATCAAGCTCGGCTACATCCCGTGGGACGAGGGCACCGCCTCCACCTTCCTCTGGAAGGAGCTGCTGGAGCGGCGCGGCTTCAAGGTCAGCGTCACCCAGTACGCGGCCGGCCCCCTCTACACCGGCCTCGCCACCGGCCGCCTGGACTTCGAGACCGACTCCTGGCTGCCCACCACGCACGCCGAGTACTGGAAGAAGTACGGCGACCGGATGGAGGACCTGGGCAACTGGTACGGCTCCACCTCCCTGGAGCTGACCGTCCCGTCCTACGTGAAGGACGTGGACTCCCTGGCCGACCTGAAGGACCACGCCGCCGAGTTCGACGGCCGGATCATCGGCATCGAGCCCAGCGCCGGCATGATGGGCCTGCTCAAGGACAAGGTGCTCGACCAGTACGGCCTCAAGGGCGACTACCAGGTCGTCGACGGCTCCACCCCGGCCATGCTGACGGAGCTGAAGCGGGCCTACGCCAGGAAGCAGCCCGTCGTCGTCACCCTGTGGTCCCCGCACTGGGCCTACAGCGACTACGGGCTGAAGAAGCTCAAGGACCCGGCCGGCGCCTGGGGCAAGGGCGACGCGGTGCACACCCTCGCCCGCAAGGGGTTCAGCGAGGACAACCCCGAGGTCGCCAAGTGGCTGAAGGACTTCTCGATGACCGAGAAGCAGCTCACCGGCCTGGAGGCCCGCATCCAGAAGGCCGGCAAGGGCAAGGAGCAGGACGCCGTGCGCGCCTGGCTCGAGGACAACCCGAAGCTGGCCGACACCTGGGCACCGGCCGGCGCGGCCGGGAAGGAAGCGGCCGGATGAGGTGAGGGGCGGACGCGGCCACCGCGTCCGCCCCCTCGGCCGGTTCCACCACCGTGCAGATCCGGCCAACCACGCAGCGCCACGCTCCCCGCCTGGCGGGAACACCCGGGGACGCGCGAGCCTTGAACCAGGTGAACGCCGCGGAAAGCCGGAACAGGAGCAGGCGTCCGGCGGACCGCGGCACTGGCGCGAACCGTGGGGTTCCGGCCCGGCGGCCGCGCGGGATGTGAGAGGCGCGTGCAACGGTTTGCCGAACGTGCGTAGGGTGCAGACAACTCAGGACAGCGACGCCCGGCACGGGGCGTCCGGGCAGCCGCGCCACGCGTGAAGGAGGGAGCCGCAGCGATGGGCGACCACAAGGAGCGACAGCCCGTGCGGGTCGGCGCGGCCGTCCGGCGGCGCCGCCGGACGCTCGAACTCACCCTCGCGGTCGTGGCCGAGCGCAGCGGCCTCTCGGTGCCCTTCCTCAGCCAGGTGGAGAACGACCGGGCCCGCCCGAGCCGCACCTCCCTGGAGAAGCTCGCCGACGCGCTGCGCACCACGGCGGTGGAACTCCTCGCCGCCGCCGACCCCGCGTGCAGCGTCGACGTCGTACGCGGTGAACCGGCCGCCGAGGGCGACTTCACCGCCCGGACGCGCACCCTGGTGCGCGGCCACCACCAGCTGCACGCCTCCGAGTTCACCGGCGACCACGACGCGGGCCGCGAGTTCCAGCACCGCAACGACGAGCTGATGTACGTGGCCGACGGCGCGGTGGAGATCGAGGCCGAGGGCCGAGCCTACCGGCTCGGCCGGGGCGACACCCTGTACCTGACCGGCGGCGTGCGCCACCGCTGGCGGGCCACCGTGCCGGACACCCGGGTGATCGTGGTGGCCGTCGCCGAGCACATCGAGGCGGTCCAGGACCGGTCCCGGTAGTGCGGGTCGTCTCCCTGGTGCCGTCCCTGACCGAGGCGGTCGCCGTGAGCCTTCCCGGCGTTCTCGTGGGCGCCACCGACTGGTGCGAACGCCCGGCGGATCTCGACGTCGTGCGCGTCGGCGGCACCAAGAACCCCGACACCGCGCGCATCGCCGCGCTCGGGCCCGACCTCGTGATCGCCAACGAGGAGGAGAACCGCGCCCCCGACCTCCAAGCCCTGCGCGCGGCGGGCGTCCCGGTGCTGGTCACCGAGGTGCGCACGGTGCCGCAGGCGTTCACCGAGCTGGAGCGGGTGCTGTCGGCGTGCGGCGCCACCGGCCGGCCCGGCTGGCTGGACGGCGCCGAGGCGGCCTGGGCGGCGCCGCCGGCGCCGTCGCGGCCGGTGAGCGCCGTGGTGCCCGTCTGGCGCCGCCCCTGGATGGTGCTCGGCCGGGACACCTTCGCGGGCGACGTCCTGGCCCGCCTCGGCGTCCGGCACCTGTACGCCGGGCACGCCGAGCGCTACCCCCGCGTCCCGCTCGACGAGCTGAACGCGGCGGCCCCCGAGCTGGTCGTCCTGCCCGACGAGCCGTACCGCTTCACTTCCGGTGACGGCCCCGAGGCGTTCCCCGGCGTGCCCTGCGCCCTGGTCAGCGGACGGCACCTGACCTGGTACGGACCCTCTCTGCTCGAAGCGCCCCGCGTGCTGGCCCGGGCGCTGGCAGCAGCACGCCGCTGAGCAGCCCGCGCACGGTACCGGTGGCCGCCGCGGCCCAGGCGGCGAGCAGCAGGGCGTACAGGCCGGCCGCCAGCCCCGCGTACACCGTCAGGCCGGTGTGCCGGGCCAGGGAGGACGCGCCGGTGACGCATGTGCCGACCGGGAAGGTGAGCCCCCACCAGGCCGGCGAGAACCGCATGCCGCGGCGGCGCGCCCGGACCACCTGCGCCGCGGCGAACGCCAGCCACAGCAGCGCGAACCCCATGACCGGCACCCCGTACAGCACGGCGAACACCGCGAGCCCCCGGTCGTACGGCGCCGGGACCACGCCCGGCGCCAGGTCCGCGATCGCGCCGGTGGCGGTGGTGGACTGGCCCAGCGGGCCGAGGACCAGGAACAGGGCCGGGGTCAGCGCGAGCGGCAGCGGGCCGTGCAGCAGCAGCCGGGCGAGGAGCAGCGGCAGCATCAGCAGCGTGGCCAGCAGACTCAGCCCGAACAGCGCCAGAGCGCCCAGCAGCAGGGTCTCGCGCGGCTGGCCCGGCGGCAGATGCGACGCGAGGGCGGGACCCAGCGCGGCCGACACCATCGGCGCGACCAGCGGCAGCAGCCACACCGGGGTGGCGTCGGCGAGAGCGGGCCGGTGCCGGGTGACCATCAGGTACGGCACCGCCACGGCCGCCGCCAGGCCCAGGGCCGTACCGGCGGTGAACAGCACGCTGTCCAGGGCCACGGCCGCCCGGGTGCCGATCCAGTACCGGCCGGCCGAGAGCGCGCCGCCGCCGACCGCGAGGAGGGCCATGGCGGTGCAGCCGTAGAAGGGGGCCGTCGCCGGGTCGAGAAGATGCGCGCGGGCCTGGTCGCGGTGGTGGGTCCAGTGCAGGGCGCGGGCCGCCAGGAGGGTGAGCAGCAGGAGCAGGGAGAGGGCCCACAGGGCGGCGCAGAGCCAGCGGACGTGGGAAGGGAGGGCGGCGCCCGCCGAACCGACGATCGCCGTGCCCATGACGGCGGCGTACCAGTTCGGACCGAGGTGGCGGAGGCGGGCTGCGGTGACCATGAGACCAGCTTCCCGGCCGGGCCGGGAGCCGACCAGGGAGTTCGGATCTATGGGGGCATAAGGTGCTCTTATGAGCGAAGAGCGGGCGAGGAGCGGTTCGCTGGCGCACCGGGTGCCGGATCTGGGCGCGCTGGAGCTGCTGCTGGCCGTGGCCCGGCTGGGCAGCCTGGGCGCGGCCGCGCGGGAACTGGGCATCACCCAGCCCGCCGCGAGCAGCCGGCTGCGCTCCATGGAACGGCAGCTCGGAGTCGCCCTTGTCGACCGCTCACCGCGCGGCTCCCGGCTCACCGACGCGGGCGCGCTGGTCACCGACTGGGCCCGGCAGGTCGTGGCGGCGGCCGAGGTGTTCGACGCGGGGGCGCAGGCGCTCCGGGCCACGCGGGACTCCCGGCTGCGGGTCGCGGCCAGCATGACCATCGCCGAGTACCTGCTGCCAGGCTGGCTGCTCGCGCTGCGCGCCGGACGCCCGGACACGGCGGTGTCGCTGCTCGCGGGCAACTCCGCCAAGGTCGCCGAGCTCCTGCTCGCCGGCGAGGCCGACCTCGGCTTCGTGGAGGGTCTGACGGTTCCCGCCGGCCTGGACTCGGCCGTCATCGCCCACGACCGGCTCACCGTCGTCACCGCCCCGGCCCACCCCTGGGCCCGCCGCACCGGCCCCCTGACGACGGCGGAACTCGCCGCCACCCCTCTCATCCTGCGCGAACGCGGTTCCGGAACCCGTCAGGTACTCGACGCCGCCCTCGGCGCCCCCGCCCGCCCGCTCATCGAACTCTCCTCCACCACCGCCGTGAAGGCGGCCGTGATCGGCGGCGCCGGCCCAGCCGTCCTCAGCGAACTCGCCGTCGGCGAGGAACTGGCCACCCGTCGTCTGATCGGCATCCCGGTGGAGGGCGTCGCCCTGCGCCGGGACCTGCGAGCGGTGTGGCCGACGGGACACCGGCCCGCCGGACCGGCACGGGAACTACTGTCGTTGACCCGGGACTGAGGGGCAGTCCCGTCGTCCCCGGCGGAACGGCGCGCGGCGTCGGGCGCGGTGCACCGCGCGGCGCGGGCTCGCGCGCGCACCGGGCGGGTGCGGTGGCCCGGCGAGGCGCGGTGGCCGCCGTCCCGCTTCCGCCGGGGATCGCGGGCCCCTCAGGCCCCGCCCCGGCTCGCCGCGGCGACCAGTGCCCGCATCACCCGGTCGTCCGTGCCCATCTCCGGGTGCCACTGCACGCCCAGTACCCAGCCCCCGGCGGCGGGGAGTTCGACGGCCTCGACGGTGCCGTCGGCCGCGTGGGCGGAGGGGACGAGGCCGGGGGCCAGGCGGTCGATCGCCTGGTGGTGGTAGGTGGGGACGCTGGTGCCCCCCGGCTGGATGGACGCGTAGAGGGTGCCCGGTACCGGGTGCACCGGGTGGGCGCCGTAGACGCCCACCGCCTCCGTGTGGCCCTCCAGGTGCTGGACGAGGGTCCCGCCCAGGGCGACGTTGAGGAGCTGCATGCCCCGGCAGACGCCGAGCAGGGGGACGCGCGCGGCCAGCGCGGCCCCGATCAGGGCGAGTTCCCAGGCGTCGCGCTCCGGGGCGGGCGGACCGCAGCGGGGGGAGCGTTCGGCGCCGTAGCGGGCGGGATCGATGTCGGGGCCGCCCGCGATGACCACGCCGTCCAGGCGGGCCACCACCTCCGCGGCCAGCGCCGGGTCGTCCGGGGGGAGCAGTGCGGTGAGGCCGCCGGAGCGGCTCACCAGGCGGGGGTAGGCGGCGGGGAGGAGGGCCGCCTCCAGTTCCCAGACACCCCAGCGGGCGCCCGCCTCCAGATACGTGCTCACGCCGATCAGCGGCCGTCCGCCCATGTGCCCTCCAAAGGTGCTCGACGACACCTTTGCAGAGCCGAGGTCAGGCCAGGAAGCCCCGCAAGAGGGCCGCCGTGCCCGCGCAGTGCTCGCGGGCGATCTCCCGCGCCGCCTCCGCGTCCCGCTCCAGCACCGCCTCCACCAGCGCGGTGTGCTGCCGCTGGGAGTGCTCCAGGTTCCGGACCAGCAGCGGGATGCAGTCCAGCAGGTCGTTGACGCCCGCCCGCACGGCCGCGTACTGCGCCGCGAGCGAAGGCGAGCCGCACAGCCCGGCCAGCGTCAGATGCAGCAGGGTGTCCCGGCGCCGGTAGTCCGCGAGCGGCGCGTCGCGGGTGTGGTCCAGCGCCCGCCGCAGCCTTACCAGGCCCTCCCCGGTCAGCCCGTGCGCCGCGCACAGCCCGGCGGCGCCCACCTCCAGCACCTCGCGGAAGCGCAGGACGTCCTCGATGTCGACGCCGGCCGTGCGGCGCCGCAACTCGTCCTCCCCGGCCCCGTCCGCGCGGCGCAGCACGAACGTGCCGCCGTACCGACCGCGCCGCGACTCCACCAGCCCCTGGTCGTGCAGCACCCGCAGCACCTCGCGCAGCGTCACCCGGCTGATGCCCAGTCTTTCGGCCAACTCCCGCTCGGAGGGCAGTCGTTCACCGTCGCGGACGAGGCCGAGCCGGACCACCTGGAGGATCTGCTCCAGCGCTTCCTCGAAGCCGTTGCCCGCACGCACCGGCCGCAGCACCGCGCCCAGCCGGTCGGCCCCCTCTCCCGCCTCCCGCGCCCCCGTCCTTCCCGCCATCCGGTCGCGCCCCCTTCCCAAGCAATGGTTCCCCGCCATACCTTATGGCTCCCCGCCGGACCGCGCGCAGCACGTCCCAGGAGGCTCTCCCGTGGCAGACCGCACACCCCCGCTGAGCATCGAGGAACTGCGGGCGCTGGTCGCCGGCGGTGAGATCGACACCGTCGTGCTGGCCTTCCCCGACATGCAGGGACGGCTCCAGGGCAAGCGGTTCGCCGCCCGCTTCTTCCTTGACGAGGTGCTCGACCACGGCACCGAGGGCTGCAACTACCTCCTCGCGGTCGACACCGAGATGAACACCGTCGACGGCTACGAGATGTCCTCCTGGGACCGGGGCTACGGCGACTTCGCCATGCGCCCCGACCCGGCCACCCTGCGCCGCCTGCCCTGGCACCCCGGCAGCGCGCTGCTCATGGCCGACCTCGCCTGGGAGGACGGCGCCCCGGTCACCGCCGCCCCGCGCCAGATCCTGCGCCGTCAGCTGGAGCGGCTCGCCGGGCTGGGATACACCGCCCGGGCGGGCACCGAGCTCGAGTTCATCGTCTTCCGGGACAGCTACGAGCACGCCTGGGACTCCGGGTACCGGGGGCTGACCCCGGCCAACCAGTACAACATCGACTACTCCATCCTCGGCACCGGTCGCGTGGAACCCCTGCTGCGCCGGCTGCGCAACGAGATGGCGGGAGCGGGCCTCACCGTCGAGTCGGCCAAGGGGGAGTGCAACCCCGGCCAGCACGAGATCGCCTTCCGGTACACCGAGGCCCTGCGCACCTGCGACCAGCACGCGGTGTACAAGACGGGGGCCAAGGAGATCGCCAGCCAGGAGGGGATGGCGCTCACCTTCATGGCCAAGTTCAACGAGAAGGAGGGCAACTCCTGCCACATCCACCTCTCGCTCGCCGACGAGGACGGCCGCAGCGTGATGGCCGAGGGCGAGGGCATGTCGGACGTGATGCGGTACTTCCTGGCCGGGCAGCTCGCCGCACTGCGCGACTTCTCCCTGCTGTACGCACCGAACATCAACTCCTACAAGCGGTTCCAGCCCGGCTCCTTCGCGCCCACCGCCGTGGCCTGGGGCCACGACAACCGCACCTGCGCGCTGCGCGTCGTCGGCCACGGCCCCTCGCTGCGCTTCGAGAACCGGCTGCCCGGCGGTGACGTCAATCCGTACCTCGCCGTCGCCGGACTCGTCGCCGCCGGGCTGTACGGGGTCGAGCATCGGCTCGAACTGGCCGAGCCCTGCGCGGGCAACGCCTACACCGCCGAGTACGAGCACGTGCCCACCACCCTGCGCGAGGCAGCCCGGCTCTGGGAGACCAGCCCCATCGCCGAGGCCGCCTTCGGCGAGGACGTGGTCGCCCACTACGCCAACATGGCCCGCGTCGAGCTGGCCGCCTTCGACGCCGCCGTCACCGACTGGGAACTGCGCCGGTCCTTCGAGCGCCTGTGAACAGGCCCCCGGCCCGTGAACACCCGTGAACCCGCGAACACCCGTGAAAGGTGACACCTCCTTGACGGACCCGCACGAACTCCAGGTGATCGACCCGGCCACCGAGGAGACCCTCGCCACCGTCCCCGCCGCGAGCGCCGAGGACGTGGCCGCCGCCGTCGCCCGTGCCGTCCCCGCCCAGCGCGCCTGGGCCGCCCTCGCCCCCACCGACCGCGCCCGGCTGCTGCGCCGCTTCGCCGACACCGTCGACGCGCACACCGAGGAACTCGCTCTGCTGGAGGTCCGCGAGGCCGGTCACACCCTCGCCAACGCCCGCTGGGAGGCCGGCAACGCCCGCGATCTGCTGCTCTACGCGGCGGGCGGCGCCGAGCGCCTCAACGGCAGCCAGATCCCGGCACCCGGGGGCTGGAACGTCACCTTCCACGAACCCCTCGGCGTGGTCGGTGTCATCGCCCCCTGGAACTTCCCGATGCCCATCGCCGCATGGGGCTCCTTCCCGGCGCTCGCCGCGGGCAACGCAGTGGTCCTCAAGCCCGCCGAGACCACCCCGCTCACCGCGCTCCGCCTCGCCGCACTGGCCCTGGAGGCGGGCCTGCCCGAGCACCTCTTCCAGGTGCTGCCCGGCCACGGCCACACCACCGGACGTGCCCTCGTCGACCACCCGGACATCGCCAAGGTCGTGTTCACCGGCTCCACCCGCACCGGACGGGAGGTCGCGGAACGCTGCGCCCGCCTGCTCAAGCCGGTCACCCTCGAACTCGGCGGCAAGAGCCCCAACATCGTCTTCGCCGACGCCGATCTGAAGGCCGCCCTCGACCCCTTCTCCTTCCTCGACAACGCCGGCCAGGACTGCTGCGCCCGCACCCGCGTCCTCGTCCAGCGCGAGATTCACGACGAGGCACGCGCCTTCCTCGCGGAGGCCCTCGCCGCCGTGGTCGTCGGCGACCCGGCCGACGAGAAGACACAGATGGGCCCGCTGATCTCCCGCTCCCAGCTCGACCGCGTCCGCTCCTACGTCCCGGACGGCGTCCCCGCCCTGCGTGGCACCGCACCGGACGGACCCGGATTCTGGTTCCCGCCGACGGTGCTCACCGACGCAGCCCCCGACAGCCCGGCCGCCCGCGAGGAGATCTTCGGGCCCGTCGCCGTCCTGCTGCCCTTCGACGACGAACGGGACGCGATCCGCCTGGCCGACGACACCCCCTACGGGCTCTCCGGGTCCATCTGGACCCGCGACCTGGGCCGCGCCCTGCGCGTCTCCGGTGCCGTGCGCGCGGGCAACCTGTCCGTCAACTCCCATTCCAGCGTCCGCTACTGGACCCCGTTCGGCGGCTTCAAGCAGTCCGGACTCGGCCGCGAACTCGGCCCGGACGCCCTGACCGCATTCACCGAGACCAAGAACGTCTTCCTCAGCACGGAGGGGCCCGCTTAAGTGATCGAGACCGAAGCTCCCGTCTGCCGCCGCCTGGTCGGCCGCACCGCCGTCGTCACCGGAGCCGGCAGCGGCATCGGGCTGGCCACCGTCCGCAGACTGGCCGCGGAGGGCGCCCGCGTGGTCTGCGCCGACATCGACGAGACCAGCGGCAAGGCCGCGGCCGAGGAGGTGGACGGGCTGTTCGTGAGGACCGACGTCACCGACCCCAAACAGGTCGAGGCGCTGTTCGAGGCCGCCCACGACACCTGCGGCAGCGTCGACATCGCCTTCAACAACGCCGGCATCTCCCCGCCCGACGACGACTCCATCCTGGACACCGGCCTGGAGGCGTGGAAGCGGGTGCAGGAGGTCAACCTGACCTCCGTCTACCTGTGCTGCAAGGCCGCACTGCCCTACATGCGGCGCCAGGGACGCGGTTCCATCATCAACACCGCGTCCTTCGTGGCCCGGATGGGCGCGGCCACCTCCCAGATCTCCTACACGGCGTCCAAGGGCGGTGTGCTCGCCATGTCCCGCGAACTCGGGGTGCAGTTCGCCCGCGAGGGCATCCGGGTCAACGCCCTGTGCCCCGGCCCGGTCGACACCCCGCTGCTCCAGGAACTGTTCGCCGCCGACCCCGAGCGGGCCGCCCGGCGGCTGGTGCACATCCCGCTCGGAAGGTTCGCGCGGGCCGACGAGATCGCCGCCGCCGTCGCCTTCCTCGCCAGCGACGACGCCTCCTTCGTCAACGCCACCGACTTCCTGGTGGACGGCGGCATCTCAGGCGCCTACGTCACCCCTCTCTGACCGGCGCGTACGCCACTCCCCTCCCCACGAAAGGTGTACGGTCCCCGTCCCATGCGACAGCTACTCGCCTGGTCCCTCGCCGCGGCCGCCGCCCTCGCGGCCGCCCCCGCCCTCGCCCCCACCGCGGCGGCGGCCGACACCAAGTGCCCACAGTTGAGCACTACTTGGTACGGCCACAACCGCGCCCGTCTGCAACAGGTCATCGACAGCCGCGGAACCTGTTCCGGCCACCGCGGCGCGGTCGCCGTGTTCGACTGGGACAACACGATCACCAAGAACGACGTCACCGACGCCACCCTGTCCTGGGCCCTGCGCCACGACGCGCTGCCCCGGCCCGCCCGCTGGAAGGACACCAGCGCGTGGATGACCGACGCCGGGGACCGGGCGCTCACCGCCGCCTGCGGCACCGGCGCCGGCGGCTCCCTGCGCACCTCCGACCGGCCGGGGTGCACCGACGAGATCGTGGAGATCCGGGAGAAGGGCACCACGATGAGTGGCGCCGCCGCCTTCGCCGGCACCTGGAACCACCGCCGCACCGTCCCGCAGTACGCCTGGGTGCCCCAGCTCTTCGCGGGCCGCACCCCGGCACAGCTCTCCTCGTACGCGGCCGCGGCCCGCACCGAGGCGCTGGCCGCGCCGATCGGCGCCACCCGCACCCTGGGCAGCCACACCGTCCCGGCCTACGTCCGCTACTACGACCAGCAGCGCGACCTCGTCCGCACCCTCCAGCGGGCCGGGTGGCGGGTGTACATCGTCTCGGCCGGCTCCGAACCGGTCACCGAGGTCTGGTCGCGCGGGATCGGCGTCGACGCCGCGCACACCATCGCCATCCGCTCCGTCCTCGACCACCGCGGCCGCATCACCACCCGCAACGAGGGCTGCGGCGGCGTCGGGGCCAGCAAGGGCGACGTCATCCCGTACATCGACGGCAAGCGGTGCTGGATCAACCAGGACGTCTACGGCGTCCACGGACCAGCCGCCTGGCAGAAGCAGCCGTGGCGGAAGCGGATCGCCCTCGGCGGCGGCGACGCGGACACCGACGTCACCTTCGTCTCCGACGCCACCGGCGCCCACCTGGTCCTCAACCGCAACAAGGCCGAGCTGATGTGCCGGGCCTACGACAACGCGGACGGGCGCTGGGTGGTCAATCCGATGTTCATCGAGCCGCTGCCCCGCAGGCCCGACCCGTACCCGTGCTCCACCACCGCCTACAACGCCCCGGACGGCGGCCGCACCCCGGTGCTCCGCCCCGACGGCTCGGTGGTGCCGGACCAGGCGGACACGGTGTACTGAGGGGCCGTCACAGGAAGGTGTGCCCCTCGCCGCGGTAGGTGGGCACGGTCGCCGTGACCGTGTCCCCCTCCACCAGGTGCAGCACGTCGAACCGCTCGCACAGCTCGCCCGCCTTGGCGTGCCGGAACCACACCTTGTCGCCGATCAGCAGATCGTCGGCGGGCGAGCCCAGCAAGGGGGTCTGCACCTCCCCGGCGCCCTCCTGCGGGTCGAAGCGCAGCCCCTGAGGCAGATACGGCACCGGCAGCCGGTCCGGGCCCGCCGCGCCCGACGCCGGATAGCCGCCGCCCAGCACCGTCACCGCGCCCACACCGGGACGCCGGACCACGGGCAGCGCGAACAGGGCGGCCGGACGGCCCGTGAACGACGTGTAGTTGTCGAACAGCCGCGGCAGGAACAGTCCCGACCCGGCCGCGATCTCGGTCACCGCGTCCTCGGCCGCCGTGTGCTGCACGCTGCCCGTCCCGCCGCCGTTGACGAACTCCAGCTCCGGCGCCACCGCCCGCACCGCCCGTACGGCGGCCCCGCGCCGCTCGGCCAGCTCCCTGCGGGCCGCCGCCTGCATCAGCCGGACCGCCCGCGAGCGCACCGGCCGCCCGGCCACTGCGTCCCCGACCCCGGCCACGTGCCCCTCGTACCCCATGATCCCCACCAGCCTGAACCCGGGGCGCCGGGCCACCGACCGGGCCAGCTCGGCCAACTGGGCGGGGGAGTGCAGCGGGGAGCGGCGGGCGCCCACCCGCACCCGGCCCCCGAGCAGCCGCAGCGAGGTGTCCAACTCCAGGCAGATCCGCACCACTTCACGCCCACCGGCGCGCGCGGCGTCGATCAGGTCGAGCTGGGCCACGTCGTCCGCCATCACCGTGACCGAGGCGGCCAGCTTGGGGTCGCCGGCCAGCTCCGCGTACCCGGCCCGGTCGGCGGACGGGTAGGCCAGCAGCACGTCGTCGAAGCCGGAACGCGCCAGCCACAGCGACTCGGCCAGCGTGAACGACATGATCCCGGCGAAGCCGTCCCGCGCCAGCACCCGTTCCAGCAGGGCCCGGCAGCGGACCGACTTGGAGGCGACCCGGATCGGTTTGCCGTTCGCCCGGCGGACGAGGTCGGCCGCGTTGGCGTCGAAGGCGGCCAGGTCCACGAGGGCGAGCGGGGCTTCACAGGCGGCGGTGGCCCGGTCGTACCGGGCCCGGTCGGCGGCACGCGCAGTCATGACGGCAGCCTGCCAGACGCGATTACCCGAGGGTAGGGGGATGTTCCGGGCAGATGCCCCGAGGCCGTCGGCCCGTTCCGTCCCGGCCGCCCGGAACCCGTAAAGTGACGCGCACGTACGGCGGAAAACACCCGGCCGCGGCGCTGAACCGGGATGCCGGTACAGCCGTACGGGTATGCGTGCCCGGGACGGAACCCGTCCGACGGGCCACGGGCCGCCCCACCGGAGCGGCCCGCGTACGAGCAGTCGGCCCGGTCGCCAGGAAACGGGGGGTGCATGAGCACGGAAGCGCGCCGCGTCCCGTTCCCCCCGCGCCCCGCCGACGACCCCGCGTCCGCCGAGCCGGACGCCCGGATCGAGGACGAACCCTCGGTGTTCGCCCCGCGCCGCCCGCTGGAACGCCCCCGCGAGACCCGGCCCCCGGTCCCAGAGGCCCGCCTCACCACCACACCGCCGCCGCCCCCGCCGGCCTCCGCCCGCTTCCCCGACGCCCCGCCGTCCCCCACCCCGGCCGGGACGCCGACGGAGAGCAGCACCCGGCCGCGGCCCGTACCGGCCGGGACCGAGCCCGCCGCCGCGCAGGTGCCGCGCCCACCCGTCTGGAGCCCGGCCCCCGCGCCCGACCCCGCGCTCTCCTGGAACGCCCCCTGGCCGGCCGGCGCGTTCGGGCAGCCCGAGCCGTACGAGGAAGCCGTGGGCGGCCTCGGCCCGCTGGCCCGGCTGCGCGGCCGCACCGGCGTCGCCGCCGTCTGCGCCGTCCTCGGACTCGGCCTCATCGGCGGTGCGCTGGCCGGGAGCTGGCTCAGCGGCGGGGACGGCGGCCCTACCGCCGACAGCGGATTCGCCGCCGCCGGGTCGCTCTGGCACAACGTGCCCGTCGACCAGCTCTTCCCGCCCACCGTCCAGGGCACCGGCGCCGGACCCGGCGGAGCCGACCGGACCTGGACCCGGATCGCGGTGGCCCCCGACACCGGCTGCGCGGGAGCCTTCGACCCGCTGCTGGCGCGTGCCCTCGCCCCCGTCGGCTGCGCCCGCCTGCTGCGCGCCACCTACACCGACGTCACCGAGACCCATGTCACCACCGTGGGACTGCTGTTCACCAAGGCCGACCCCGCCGCGACGGCCGGGCTCGCCGCGCGCTTCCGTACCGAGCGCCTGGACCGGCGCGCCGACCTGCTGCCCCTGCCGTACGCCGCCAAGGACACCCCCGCCGCCGGGTTCGGCGCCGGACAGCGGGCGAGCTGGACGGTCAGCATCCTCACCGACGCCCCCGTCGTCGCCTTCGCCGTCTCCGGCTGGGCCGACGGCCGCACCGTCGACACCCCCGAGCCCGCCCAGGACGCCGTGCGCCCCGGCGCCACCTCCGCCCCCGCACAGGCCGGACTCGGCAACGAGGCCCAGGGGCTCGCCGACCGCATCCAGCGCAGGTTCCGCCAGACCGTCAGCCCGGCCACGGAGAGCCCCTCATGAGGCACCGCACCCGCGCCGCCTCGAGTCTGCTGCTCGCGGCCGGCCTCGCCCTGCTCCCCGCCGCCACCGCGCACGCCGACTCCATCCGCGCCCAGCAGTGGGGGCTGTCCGCGCTCCGCCTCGCCGAGGCGTGGCGCACCACCCAGGGACAGGGCGTCACCGTCGCCGTGCTCGACACCGGTGTGGAGGACGACCACCCCGACCTCGCGGGCAACGTGCTGCCCGGCAAGGACATGGTGGGCTTCGGTGCCGGACCCGGTGACCGCGCCTGGGCCCGGCACGGCACCGCCATGGCCGGGATCATCGCCGGTCACGGGCACGGACCCGGCGGCGGCGCCGGGATCATGGGCGTCGCGCCCAAGGCGAGGATCCTCCCCGTGCGGGTCATCCTGGAGGACAAGGACCCCGCCCGCGCCAAGGCCCGTGTCACCCGCGGCAACGCCCTCGCGGACGGCATCCGCTGGGCCGCCGACCACGGCGCCGACGTCATCAACCTCTCCCTCGGCGACGACTCCGACTCCGCGCACCCCGAGGCCGCCGAGGACGAGGCCGTGCAGTACGCCCTCGGCAAGGGCGTCGTCGTGGTCGCCTCGGCGGGCAACGGCGGCGACAAGGGCGACCACGTCTCCTACCCGGCCGCCTACCCCGGCGTCATCGCCGTCACCGCCGTCGACCGCTACGGCACCCGCGCCTCCTTCTCCACCCGCCGCTGGTACGCGGCCGTCAGCGCGCCCGGCGTGGACGTCGTCATCGCCGACCCCGACCACCGCTACTACGAGGGCTGGGGCACCTCGGCCGCCTCGGCCTTCGTCTCCGGCGTGGCCGCCCTGCTCAAGGCCGATCGTCCGAAGCTGACCCCGGCCCAGGTCAAGAAGGTGCTGGAGGACACCGCGCGGGACGCCCCCACCGGCGGCCGCGACGACTCCCGCGGCTTCGGCATGATCGACCCGCCCGCCGCCCTCAGGGCCGCCACGACCCTCCGGCCGGACACCCTCCACCCCGCCGGCTACGCCGGGAAGTACTTCGGCCCGGGCCCTGACACCTCCGGCTCCGCGTCCTCCGGCACCGGCTGGGCGGCCTGGCCGGCGGGCGGCACCGGCGTCGCGCTCCTGATCGCGGCGGCCGTGGTGATCCGGCGCGGCCGCAGGCCGGGCACCTCAGGCTGATCACGCGGGGCCGGCGAAGGCCCCTGCCGCCGCCCGTGCCGCCGACTCCACCAGGGCGATGCCCTCCGCCCGGCTCGACGTGCCCTCGGTGAGGACCGCCAGCAGACGGTCACCCTGGGCACCCGACGCCCGGCCCACGCTGTGCACGACCCAGCGCCCGGTCGCGGCGCGCGGGAACCAGCCGTTCTTCAGCGCGCCGGGACCCACCGCCGAGACCCCCCATCGCTGTTCGGGCACCACGGAGGCCATCAGGGCGGCCAGGCAGGCGCGCGAGGCCGGGGCCAGCACGGGGGAGGGGGCGAACACATGCCGGAGCAGGGTCAGCTGGTCCCGTGCCGTGGTGCGGGTCAGGCCCCAGTAGCCGTTCGTCCCGCCCACCGTCGCGGTGAGGCCGAGGCGGCGGTGGGCCGCGTCCAGGCCGGGGGCGCCGCCGATCGCGTGCCACAACTCGGTCGCGCAGCCGTTGTCGCTCCGGCCGATCATCCGCGCGGCCCGCTCCCGCTCCGCCCCCGTCAGGTCCCGGTCCGCGTCCTGGGCGCCGAGCAGCAGCGCGGCCAGGATGCCGACCTTGACCACGCTGGCCGCGTCGAAAGTGCCGTCGCCGTACACCGCGCTCCGTCCGGAGCCCGGATCGAGCACGCCCGCCGACAGCCGGGCCCCCTCGGGAACCACCACCCTCAGCGCTCGCATCCACGCCTCCCCTCGGCTCGGTCCCACGCCGCTCCCGATAGGGTCGGGAGCGTGGTGAACAAGAACATTCCCGACTCCGGGTTCTCCGACGACGACGGCTCCGCCGACCCCCGGCTGAGCGCCGCCCTCGCGGCCTGGTCCGAGGACCGTACGGCACTCGGGCCGGTGCTGGAGGCGCTCAAGGGCGCCCGGCTGCTCGTGCCCGTCGTCGCCGTGCTCGGCGAGGTCGAGGCGGACGAGAACGGGCTGCGCCGGGAGAAGACCAGCGACATGGCCGTTCCCACGCTGAAGGCCGCCGGGCGCACCGCGCTGCCCGCCTTCACCTCCACCGCGTCGCTGGCCCGCTGGGACCCCGCCGCCCGGCCGGTCGCCGTACCGCTGCACCAGGCGCTCCAGGCCGCCGCGCACGAGAAGGCGGACACGGTCGTACTGGACCTCGCCGGGCCGGTGCCGTTCGAGCTGACCGGCCCCGCGCTGCTCGCGCTGGCCGAGGGCCGCACCAGCGTGGACCCGCTGACCGACCCGGCCGTGGTGGCCGCCGTCCGCGCGGCCGTCGCCGCCGAGCCCGCCGTGCGCGCCGCCCACCTGGGCCCCGGCGAGGCCGACGGCACCCTGGCGCTCGTCCTCGACCCGGCCGTGCCGCCCGCGCGGGCCGCCCGCGCCGTCGCCGAGCGGCTGGCGGCCGACGAAACGCTGAGGGCCCGCCTGGTGCGCGGCCTCGACCTGGCACTCCTGCCGGCCGGAACCACCCCTCCGGGCGAGCCCCTCTTCGTACGCGACTGAGCCGGCCGCCGCCGTCAGCTCGCCTCCTCCCGCAGGGCGAGACCCATGCGTGCCGCGAGGGCGGTGGCCAGGGAGGCGATGGTCGGGTGCTGCCAGACGAAATTGCTCGCCAGGCGGACCCCGAGGTCGGCGTCGAGACGAATCCGCAGCTCGGTGGCGAGGAGCGAGTCGAAGCCGAGGGACTTCAGCGGGGTGTCCGGATCGAGCGTGGCGCTGCCGGTGCGCAGGATGGCCCGGATGTGGTCCGCCAGGTACCTCTCCAGGGCGTTCTGGCGTGCGATGCCCGCGGGCAGCGCCTCCAGCCGGGCCCGCACGTCCCGCGAGCCGCTCTCCGCCCGCTCCGGCTCGGCGTGAGGGGCGTCCACCGCCTCACGTCCGTCGGGTGCGAGGTGGGCGAAGAGGCTGGAGTCCGCGGCCTGCCGGGGAATCCAGGTCCGCGGCGCTCCGGGGATCACGGCCGTCCGGACCCGTCCGTGGGCGAGCAGGCTGTGCAGCGCCTCCAGGCCCTGGCTGGTGGGGATCGTCTCGTAGCCGCGCCCGGCGAAGTCCATGGCCTGTCCCGTCTCTCCCCAGGGACCCCAGTCGACGGCCAGGGTGGGTGAGCCGTTGCGGGTGCGCCACTGGGCGAAGGCGTCGAGCCAGGCGTTGGCCGCCGCGTACGCGCCCTGGCCGGCGTTGCCCAGCAGGCCGCTCATCGAGGAGTAGACGACGAACCAGTCCAGGGGCGCTCCGGCCGTCGCCCGGTGCAGGTTCCAGGCCCCCGTGACCTTGGGCGCCCACACGCGGTCGATCTGGTCGTCGCGGATGGTGTCCAGGGCGGCGTCGTCGAGGACCATGGCGCAGTGCACCACGCCGCGCAGCGGCAGCCCGCCCCTGGTGGCGGCCTCCACCAGCCGTTCGGCGGTGCCGCTTCGCGCGATGTCGCCCAGCACGACCGTGGCGGCGCCGCCCATGTCGCTGACGGCGCGGGCGGTCTCCGGCGACGGGGTCCGGCGGCCGTTGAGGACGACCCGGCCCGCGCCCTGCCCGATCAGCCAGCGGGCGGTGGCCAGCCCGAGCCCTCCGAGCCCCCCGGTGACGACGTAGGCGCCGTCCGCGCGCACGACGGCCGGTCCGCCGGGGTCGACCGCTACGGTCTCCCCCTCGTCGGGGACCGACAGCACGATCTTGCCGCTGTGCCCGGCGCGGGCCATCAGGCGGAAGGCGTCGGCCGCCCGGTCCAGCGGATACTCCGTGCACAGCAGTGGTTTGAGGCGGCCCGCGGCGATGTGGGCCATCACCTCACCCAGCATCTCGTGCAGCAACTCCGGCCGGCGCCGCTGGAGTTCGATGAGGTCGACGGTGCTGAACGTGATGTTGTGCCGCAGCGGACCGAGCCCCAGCGGGGCGTCGGCCATGATGTCGCGTACGCCGAGTTCGACGAAGCGGCCGAACGGGCGCAGGCTCTGCAGGCCGGCGCGGACGGCCGGTCCGGCGAGCGAGTTGAGGACCACGTCCACCCCCTCGCCGCCGGTGGCCAGGCGGGTCTGCGGGGCGAAGTCCAGGGAGCGGGAGTCCATGACGTGGCGGATCCCCATCCCGTGCAGCTGGCGCCGCTTCTCCTCCGAACCTGCCGTGGCCAGGACCTCCGCGCCCAGGAGCCGGGCGACGGCGATCGCGGCCCTGCCGGTGCCTCCCGTCGCGGAGTGGATCAGCACACGCTCGCCCGGGGCCAGCCGTGCGACGTGGCGCAGGGCGTACCAGGCGGTCAGGAAGGCCGTGGGCAGTCCCGCCGCCGCCGCGGGCCTGAGCTCCGGCGGTACGGGTGCCACGGCGGTGGACGGGACCGTGACGAAGGACCCGAACGCGCCCCCCTCCAGCTGAACGGCGAGCACGGCGTCCCCCGGACGGAGGTGGTCCACACCGGGTCCCACGGCGGAGACCACGCCCGCGCACTCGAATCCGATGCGGTAGGCGGTCTCCGGCTCGGTACCGAGCATTCCCATGGAGGTCAGGGTGTCCCGGAAGTTGACGCCCGCGGCCCGCACACGCACCTCGACCTCACCCTCGGCGGGCGGGCGGCGGCCCGTCGAGACCAGTTCGAGGCTGTCGGGATCACCGAACCGCCCCACCCGCAGGCGGAATCCGTCGTCCCCGAAGCGCACGGTCCGGGTGGAGCGGGCCGTGCCCTCGGCCGCTGTGACGGGAGACCGGTCGAGGCGCGCGACGTACCGGACGTCACCGCGCAGTGCCACCTCGTCCTCGTCCGCGTCGGCGAGCAGCTCTGCGGCCAGGGCGCGCAGTCCGCGCCGGTCGGGATCGGTGTCGACCAGGGTGGGCCTCAGATGGGGCCGTTCGACCGCCAGGACGCGGGCCACCCCGCGCACCGTGGCGTGGGCGGGGCGCCCGGCCTCGTCCACCGTCACGGGGTAGGCGTGCCGGGTGGCCACGTACAGACGCCACGGTTCCCCGTGCTCGTCGGCGGCCCGGGCCAGCGCGAGCAGCCGCCGCGCGCGCTGCTGCGCGCCCCCCACCGGGTCGGTGGTGTCGGTGGAGGGCGTGCCGGACAGGAGGACCACGGCGCGCCAGGCGCCGTCCTTGGAGGTGAGGTGCCGGCCGAAGACCTCGCTCAGCGAGGTGAGGCCCTGCGTGCTCAGGGGCGTCTCCCGCACGTGCACCCTCGCCCCGGTGGAGCGCAGGTGGTCGGCCAGGCATGCGGCCTCGCCGTCGCCCTCACCGATCACCAGCCAGTCTCCGGGCAGGTTCCGCCCGCCGGGCGGCCTGGGCGCGCGATGCCAGCCGAGTTCCATGAACCACCGGTCGACGGGGGACGCCCCGGCGGGCGCGCTCCGCCGGAAGCGCACGTCGTCGAGGGCGAGGACGGGGCGTCCCCGGACGTCCAGCGCGCGGACGTCGCCGACCAGGGTCGAGCCACTGTTCTCCGTGATCGACGCGTGGAGGTGGGTGGCGAGAGCGGGGTCGCCGAGGACGCGTACCGCGCCGACCCCGACCGGCAGGATCGGCGCGGGCGCGGTGTCCTGGCCGGCGCCCGCGACGACCAGTTGCAGGCACAGATCGAGCAGCACGGGGTGGACGCTCAGCGCGGGGGCGGGAGCGGCGGCGGTGCGGGGCAGGTGGACACGGGCCCAGTAGGTGTCCCGCGCTTGGGTGGTCCGCAGTGCGGTGATGCCGGTGAAGGCGGGACCGTGCTCCAGTCCGCAGGCCCGCAGCCCGGCGTAGAGCCTTCCGGGATCCAGGGCGACGGGGTGCCGCTGCTTCAGCTCGGGGACGGGGGCGGTGCGGGTGCCGGACGGCGCGGGAGTACGGCGGGCCGCGGCCGAGGCGTGCAGGTGCCATGAGCCGTCCGGGGCGGGCGAGTGCACCTCGCAGGCCGCCTGACCGCCGTCGGTGAGGGTCACGGTGGTGCTCAGTTCGGTGTCGTCGTCCAGCGGCAGCAGGTCGTGGAAGGCGACGTCCGTGAGCTCCACCTCCGAGGCGGCGGCGGCCAGCGCGGTGACCGCCGCGGTGTGCAGCACGGCACAGAACCCGGCGCCTGGCAGGACGGGGGAGCCGTGCACGCGGTGGTCGTCGAGCCAGGGCAGGTGCCGTGCCGGAGCGGTGGCGTGCCAGTTGTGCCGGACCGGGGCACCGGGAATCACGGAGTGCCGGCCGGGCAGGGCTCCGTCCGCCGGGGGCACCTCCGGGGCCGCCGGGTCACCGGCCCAGTGGGGGATGCGGTCGAAGGTCGTCGTGGGCACGTCCGCCAGATGACCGCCGCCGCACGAGGACGTCCAGTCGACGGAGCCGCCGTGGCAGTGGAAGGCGGCGAGCTGGGTCCGGAAGGTGACCAGCTCGTCCTGCGCCCGGCGCAGGGTGGGAAGCACGACGGCGTGGGGGACCAGGGGGGCGAGGCTGTCGCCGAGGGACTGGGCGACCACCGGATGGGGCGAGATCTCGATGAACACCTGGTGCCGGTCCTGGGCGGCGGCGGTCACGGCGGGATGGAAACGCACGGGCCGCCGGAGGTTGTCGCACCAGTACGCGGCGTCGAGCAGGGGGTGCTGCCGCGGGTCCTCGGTCACGGTGGAGTAGAACGGGACACGAGGGGGGCGGGGGGCGAGGTCCGCGAGCGCCGCGCGCAGATCCGCCAGCAGCGGGTCGACGTGCGGGCTGTGCGACGCGACGTCCACCGCGACGGGGGCGGCGGGGATCTGACGCTCGTCCCACCGGTCGACGAGGCGCATGATCTGCTCCGTGTCCCCGGAGACCACACTGGCCTCGGGTGACGCCAGCACGGCCACCGAGACGCCGTCGGCGCCCGCGTCGACCAGAGCGGCCTGGACCGCGTCGGACCCCAGGCCTACGCTGGCCATGGCCCCCGTACCGGCGATCCGTTCCAGCAGCGCCGAGCGACGGCAGATCACGCGGACGCCGTCGGCGAGGGTGAGGGCCCCGGCCACCACGGCGGCGGCGACCTCGCCCATGGAGTGGCCGATCACGGCGGCGGGACGGACGCCGTGCGCCTCCCAGGCCGCCGCCAGCGAGATCTGCAGCGCGAACAGCACCGGCTGGACGCGCGGGCAGCCGGTGACCGGCTCGCCGGAGCGGACCAGATCCAGTACGGAGAAGCCCGCCTCCTTGCGGATCAGCGCGTCCGCCTCGGTGAGAGCCTTGCGGAACGCCTCATCCTGCGCCAGGAGTTCCCGGCCCATGCCGGCCCACTGGGAGCCCTGGCCGGAGAAGACCCACACCGGGAGGCGGGGCGCGGTCACGTCGGCTGTCCCCGAGACCAGGCCGGGTGCGGGCAGGCCCTCGACGAACAGCCGCAGCGTCTCCGCGGTCTCGGCGTGCGAACGGGCGACGACCGCGAGCCGCCCGCGACCCGGGCCGCGGCGCAGGGCGAGGGTGTGGGCGACGTCCCGGAGGGGGACGGCCGCCCCCTCCGCGTCCAGCCATGCGGCCAGCTTCGCGGCGGCCTCCGGCAGCGCCCGGTGCGATCCCGCCCCGAGCAGGATCACCTCCGGTGGTGCCTGCCGGGACCGGCGCGGCGCGGGCAGGCCGGTACGGCGGACGGGCGGCGGCTCCTGGAGGATCACGTGGGCATTGGTGCCGGAGAAGCCGAAGGAGGACACCGCCGCCAGTCTCACCGGTTCCCTGCCGGGCCACGGTGTGCTCTCGCGCGGCACGAACAGCCGGGTGCCGTCGGCGGCGATGGCCGGGTTCCACCGGGTGAAGTGCAGGTTGGCGGGGATGGTCCCGTGCCGCAGGCACAGCACGGTCTTGATGAGCCCGGTGATGCCGGCGGCCGGTTCCAGATGGCCCAGGTTGGTCTTGACCGAGCCGAGCGCGCAGGGGGAGAGACCGTGGCCGTACACGGCGGCGAGACTCGCGAACTCCACGGGGTCGCCCAGCGGCGTGCCCGTGCCGTGCGCCTCGATCAGGGAGACACGGGCCGGGTCGACGCCGGCCCGTGCCAGAGCGGCGCGGTAGAGGGCCTGCTGGGCCTCGGCGGAGGGGGCGGCGAGACCGTCGGAGCGGCCGTCCTGGTTCACCGCGGACCCCCGGACCACGGCGAGGATGCGGTCACCGTCGCGGCGGGCGTCGGGCAGCCGTTTGAGGACCACGGCGCCGCAGCCCTCGCCGCGGACGAACCCGTCGGCCGAGGCGTCGAAGGTGTGGCAGCGTCCGGTCGGGGACAGCATGCCCATCCGCTCGAAGGACCGGGTGACGCGCGGGGCGAGCATGAGGGTGACACCGGCGGCCAGGGCCAGATCGCACTCCTGCCGGTGCAGCGCCTCGCAGGCCAGGTGGAAGGCGACCAGGGAGGAGGAGCACGCCGTGTCCAGGGCGATGCTCGGGCCGTGCAGACCGAGGAGGTAGGAGATCCGGCCGGCGGCGACGCAGTGGCCGTTGGTCAGGATGGAGCCTTCGAGTTCTCGGGGTCTGCCGGCCAGTTGGTCCATGTAGTCGTGGTAGCTCAGCCCGGTGAACACGCCGGTCGGTGAACCGGTGAGGCGGTCGGGAGGCATCCCCGCGTGTTCCAGGGCCTCCCAGACGACCTCCAGCAGGAGCCGGTGCTGAGGGTCCAGTACGTCCGCCTCGCGGCCCGCCACGCCGAAGAAGTCCGCGTCGAAGCCCGAGACGTCCCCGAGGTAGCCGCCCCGGGGGGCGGAGGCCCCGTCCGGGGCCGGTCCGCGCCCCGTGCCTCCCGTCCACCGGCCGGGCGGCGGAGGGCCGACCGCGTCACGCTCCTCCGTCAGCAGACGCCACAACGCGGCCGGGGAGTCGACGTCCCCGGGGAGGCGGCATCCCATGCCGACGACGGCGATGGGAGCGGTCACCGGCCGGGGGCCGTGCTTGTCGTTGGCCACAGAAGTCTCCTTGTCACTGCACGAGGGGTGGGGGAACGCGCGGGGTGCCGAGGACGCGACGGCGGACTCGTGCGTGGGGGCGAAACCGCAGGGACGAGCCGCGGAGCGGCGGACGATGACGGATCAGACGTCCGCACTGCCCAGCAGGATCGCGCTCTTCACACCGCCCAGCTGGTAGTTGAAGGTGAAGGCGTAGTCGAAGTCGAGGGGGCGGGACACCGTGCCGGGAACCGGGTCGAACGTCAGATGCCTGGCCGGCTGCTCGCAGTTGGCGGTCGGGCAGACCTGGCCGTTGCGCATCATCAGCAGGGTGAGGGCGACCCCGAGGCAGCCCGCCGGAGCGCCGTTGTGCCCGAAGCAGCCCTCCTGCGAGGTCATGAGGAGGCCGGACGCCGCGGATCCGTACAGCTCCCTGACCGCGTTCGACTCGAAGGCCGTGACGACGACGTTGCCGTCACTGCCGCCGTGGATGTACGGGACCTGACCGATGTCCCAGGTGTCGCCCAGGCAGCCGCGGGCCGCCGCCACGAGTGCCCGGCCGCTCTCGTCGCTGGCCAGCGGGTTCGAGAGCCCGTCCCGGGTGGTGACCTGCGACAGGACCTGGCCGTAGGGGCGGGCGTCGCGGGCGAAGGCGTGCTCCCGGCTCTCGATCACGAGCGTCACGGACCCCTCGCCGTGATTGATGCAGTCGGCGCGCTCGTCGTACGGGCGCATCAGCGCGTCGAACGACGGCAGCAGGCCGGGCATGTCCTCGGAGCGCATGGCGTCGTACGCCGTCTGCGCGCCGCTCAGCAGGCGCTGGATGTTGCGGATCATCGTGACGCTGAAGACGTCGACCCCGGTCACCACGGCGAGGTCGGTCTCACCTGCGGCGATCATGCCGAGCGCGTTGCCGACCTGCACCGCGGACGACGCGCAACCGCACGAGACCGTGAAGTTCGCGCCTCTGGACCGGGTGAGGGCGCCCTGCACCAGGGCGACGTCCGACGGGGTGACGGCCTGTTCCGCCGCGACGAACATCTCCAGCGCCTCGGCGACGGGGTAGGTCGCCGGGTCGGCACGCAGCACGGCGAGATAGCTGTCGATGTTGGCGTCCACTCCGCCCCGGCCCACCAGGACCGCCGCCTCCTCCAGGTCGCTCCGCACGTCGAGGCCGGCGTCGTGGCACGCCTGCGCGAGCGAGACCAGCCCGAAGCGGTGGGCATCGGTGTAGTGGCGGGAGAAGAACTCCGGGATGCCCGGTACGCGCTCCTCGAACACGGCCGCGGGCAGGGTGACGCCACCGAAATAGACACCCTTCTTGACCAGGCACGACGTCCCGGTGGAGGCGATGCTCCAGAGGTCGTCGGCGGTGAAGACCGGGTCCTGCGGACCGGGCAGGCAGAGTCCGATCCCGGTGACGACGGCGTCGCGCGCACGGGCGCCGGCGCGCCGCCTCACGAGGTGCTCGCACGTGAAGATGAGTCGATCATGGAAGTTCCCTTCGACGGGGGCGCACGAGCGCCCGGCTATTCGGCCACGTAGGTGCGGCAGGACCAGCGGTACACGGGAAACTCCTCGCCCCCGTGGACGGAATACAGGCCCGAGAACTCGAAGTGCTCGTATGCGTTGCCGCACAGGATCTTCACCTTGGGTTCGAATTCAAGCGATTTCACGTGCCATACCTCGGGAACGGCGATCCAGTCCGGGCCGCCTCGCAGGAGGACGGAAATGGAATTCGATTCCTCAGGGTCCGTTTCCGGGTCGTCGCTGCCGCCCACCGAATTCAACTGATCTCGCGTGAGCGGGGTGGGGAATACCGGAGGGAGGGTCCATCGCGATGCCGCGGAAAAGGACCGGCAAAGAGAATTGATGAAAGCGGAGACCAACATGACGACCTGCCAGGGAGGGGGCGGGTACGTGCGCGGGGCAGGGCACTCACGGCGGTGGCGCAAGTGCCCTGCGCGCTCACCGCGCGCCGGACCCTGGGGAGGGGAGCGGATCCGGCGGGCGGCGGGTCCCGGCCGGAGCCGGGACGACGGGTGCGGGAGGGTGCCGGGATCAGGTCCCGAGGTCAGAGCCCTCCCGCACGGGGGCGGGTCAGGTCGCGCTGGCCAGCGCCTGGGTGAGCGCGGACGCCGTGGCCTGCTCGGAGCTCAGTGCCGAGCTGGTGGCTCCGAGGATGTTGTACACGAGGGCGGTGGCGTTGGTCGCCGTGGCGGTGAGGACGTTGGCCCCCACCACGTTCGGCTGGCCCTGGCAGTCGCCGATGGCCGCCGCGAGATACGTGGCCGCGGCCACGTTCTGGATGCGGGCGCCGGCGGTGTTGTTGGCCTGGTCTGCCGCGATGGCGGCGTTGTTGGCCGTCTGCGCGGACTGCAGGTCGGAGACACAGGCGGACACGGCCGCGGGGGCGGCGGTTGCCAGGGGGGCGATGCCGACGACGGCGCCGGCCGCGAGGGCGGCGGTGGTGGCGGCGGCGGCGAGACGGGAACGGAACATGTGGCACTCCCTTGAACGGATGGCTGGTTCACTCAATGGCCACGACACCGGTGGGAGCGGTTGCGTCCAACTGCCGGGAACGACTGCCCGGGATGGGGAACTCGACCTGATCGCCGCGTACTTCGCGTGATGGGAGTGACGACCGGAACGGGTTGGCAGTCACGTTCCCGGGAAGGATGGGCAACCCGCCGGTTCGTGCTCCAGTAATGCGCCACGGGTGGGAGGCGGAACAAGGGGGATATCCGGTTCATCACTCGATCGGAGTACAGACGGCCATCCGATCCCGCTCGAACATGAAGTTCCGTCGGGCTTCACCGGTGCGGCCTCGAGGAGGGCACCGGCCGCCCGGGCTCGGCATTCGGGACGCGCGGCCGGTCCGGTCATCACACGCCTCACGCATATAGCAATGATTTCATCACAACGCACTAGGCCATCCGGGTGTACCTCGCGCGGTAAGTGTTGCCGCCATATGCCGCATCAGTGGATAACTGTGACATCCAACGGTGGGCCCCATCCTCTCCGGTGGTGTGGTAGTCCGCACACAGGGCGCCGGTCTCGTGCCGGTCCTCGTGGAACGGGCTACCACGATGGGCCCACCGCGAGAGGTGTTGGATGCGTCAGCCGGCGCCGGCCAGCGCCGGCTGACGCGCCACCTCCGCTCCGGCGCATCGGGACGAATCGCCGGGCACGGCAGCCTCAGGCGTTCTCACCACCGGGCGACCGGCCTGCGGCCCTCCCGGCGCCGCGAGAGGCGCCGCGCCTCCGCCCGGAGCACCGCCACCTCACCGCCCACCCCGCGGCCGCCCCTCCAGGAGGGGCCCCGCCGGTCGCCCCGCACCCCGCGGCGGCGGGCGCCCACCGGTGCGGCGCGCCCATCGCAGAGCCGTGCACCGAGGCCCCGGCGATGCCCGCCGAGGTCTGCGTCCCCCACAGGATCAGGAGCGACGGGACATGGAAACCACCACACGCGCCTGCGCGCGGATCGTTCTCACGGCTGCGGACATCGACAGATGGCCCGACGCGTCGTACCTTCGGGCGCCTGCCGCGGCCGCGTACCGCTCGCGCGGTCTCACCGTGTGCTTCCCCGCGATGGACCGCGCCGTTCCGGTCTGCCGGCACTTATCCCGGATATGGCTGGAGAGGCAGGTGGAGGACCGGGACGTCCGGTACACGGCCCTGCTCGTCACCACGGAACTGGCGACGAACGCCATCGTCCACACCGACAGCACCGTCATCGTCGCCGGCCTGCGCAGGAACCGGACCCACCTGCGCATCCAGGTGCGCGACCAGGGCCGGACGGCGACGGAGAAGCACTGGCACAAGGTCTCGGGCTTCGGCCGCGGCCTCGGCATAGTCGCCGGCTGCACCCGTGAGTTCGGTACGCACGTGGACGACGACGGCGCCCGCACGATCTGGGCCACGCTCGCCCTGGCGGCCGGCTGAGGGCGCGGGACGGTGCGGGGCGCCGGGATTCCTAGCCGTACACCGCCCCGGTGTACTTCTCGCCGGGGCCGTGGCCCGGCTCGTCCGGGACGAGGGACGCCTCGCGGAACGCGAGCTGGAGCGACTTCAGGCCGTCGCGCAGCGGGGCGGCGTGGAAGGAGCTGATCTCGGTCGTGCTCGCGTCCAGCAGGCCGGCGAGGGCGCTGATCAGCTTGCGGGCCTCGTCCAGGTCCTTGTACTTCTCGCCCTCCTCGCTCAGCCCGAGCTTCACGGCGGCCGCGCTCATCAGGTTGACGGCGACCGTCACGATCACCTCGACGGCGGGGACCTCGGCGATGTCGCGGGTCATGGCGTCGAAGTCGGGGGTCTCAGGGGGGGTCTCACTCATACCGCACACGATAGGCGGCGCGCCCCGCCCGGCTCACCGGACCCCGGCCGTCCGGCCGGGACGCGCGGGATTAGCGCACCGATGCCGGTGCTGCTAACCTGGTGTGACGACCGGCCGGACGAGTACGCCCACGCGGCGAGCACTCCGGCCTACAAGTGGAGGCTTCGAGCTCCCACCCGACCACCCTCGCGGGCGGCGGGTCACCGGTCAGACGGATTCGTCGCCCAGGCGGCGGACACCGTCCGAGAGCGCGCCCCGCGGCCATCGCGGCGGTGTTCCGGTAGTTCGAGGAGCCCCGCCTGTGATCGTCCGGGGCATTTTTTGTGCTTCGGCGCGGTTAGGTCTTACTGATACAGACGTTACGCGGCTGTCCGCCAGACCGTCGCGTGGTGCTACCGAGGAGGATCCATCAGCGCCGAGCCCCGCATCAACGACCGGATTCGCGTTCCCGAGGTGCGACTTGTCGGTCCCAGTGGCGAGCAGGTGGGCATCGTCCCGCTGGCCAAGGCACTGGAGCTTGCGCAGGAGTACGACCTGGACCTGGTCGAGGTCGCGGCGAACGCCCGTCCGCCCGTGTGCAAGCTCATGGACTACGGGAAGTTCAAGTACGAGTCGGCCATGAAGGCCCGTGAGGCGCGCAAGAACCAGGCGCACACGGTCATCAAGGAGATGAAGCTCCGGCCGAAGATCGACCCGCACGACTACGACACCAAGAAGGGTCACGTCGTCCGGTTCCTCAAGCAGGGCGACAAGGTCAAGATCACGATCATGTTCCGTGGCCGTGAGCAGTCCCGCCCCGAGCTGGGCTACCGACTGCTGCAGCGCCTCGCGGAGGACGTCCAGGACCTCGGGTTCGTCGAGTCGAACCCGAAGCAGGACGGCCGAAACATGATCATGGTCCTCGGTCCGCACAAGAAGAAGACCGAGGCGATGGCCGAGGCCCGCCAGGCGCAGGAGGCCCGCAAGGCCGACGCGAAGGCCAACCCCGGCCGCTCGCAGAACGCCGCGGACGCCGACACCGCCGAGAACGCCGAGAACGCGGACGTCGAGGCCCCTGCCGAGGCTCCCGCCGAGGCGTGATCCCGAGGGGCGACAAGTCCCGACGGAACCAACCGATAAGAGAGCGACGCTCCACCGTGCCCGGTTTCACGACCGGGCACCGGAGCGCCACCGACGAGGAGATAACGGCGCTATGCCGAAGAACAAGTCGCACAGCGGTGCCAGCAAGCGCTTCAAGGTCACCGGCTCCGGCAAGGTGCTCCGTGAGCGCGCCGGCAAGCGCCACCTGCTCGAGCACAAGTCGTCCCGCGTGACGCGCCGCCTCACCGGCACCGCCGAGATGGCTCCGGGCGACGCCGCGAAGATCAAGAAGCTTCTCGGCAAGTGACGTCGCGGCGCCCCTAGCGCGCCGTACGCCGACACCGGGACCCAATCGTTTTCGGGTCGTGTGAGTCCGAGTCCACTCACCGGCCCCGCTACAAGGAGTTAACAAGTGGCACGCGTCAAGCGGGCAGTCAACGCCCACAAGAAGCGCCGGGCGATCCTCGAGCAGGCTTCCGGCTACCGTGGTCAGCGCTCGCGCCTGTACCGCAAGGCCAAGGAGCAGGTCACCCACTCGCTGGTCTACAACTACAACGACCGCAAGAAGCGCAAGGGTGACTTCCGCCAGCTGTGGATCCAGCGGATCAACGCCGCTGCCCGCGCCAACGGCATCACCTACAACCGCTTCATCCAGGGTCTGAAGGCCGCGAACATCGAGGTCGACCGCAAGATCCTGGCCGAGCTGGCCGTCAACGACGGCACCGCGTTCGCGGCGCTCGTCGAGGTCGCCCAGAAGGCGCTCCCGGCCGACGTGAACGCGCCGAAGGCCGCGTGACGCTGCGCTGGCCTTGAGCCGGTTACCTCCAGGACCCGCAGGCTACTTTGCTTGCGGGTCCTGCTGTTGGGGCCGCCGGTGCGCGCGCTGTCGGCTGCGGCCGCGCCGCGGTTTACCACGCCCCGCAAAAACACCGCTTGCTGTAGGGATCTCGGTCGAAGGTATGAGGAACATGGGCTCCGGCAACCCTGAGTTGATCTCTCCCCGGTCCGCGCGGGTGAGTGCCGCGCGGCGGCTGGGGAGGCGGAACTTCCGGGGAAAGGAGCGGCTGTTCCTCGCGGAGGGGCCGCAGGCCGTGCGGGAGGCCGCCGGGCACCGGGTCGGCGGCGAGTCCACGCTGGTGGAGCTGTTCGCCACCGTCGAGGCCGCGGAGCGGTACGCCGGCATCATCGCCGAGGCGCGCGCCGCGGGTGCCCGGGTGCACCTCGCCGACGAGGACGTCATCGCCGACATCTCCACCACCGTCACCCCGCAGGGTGTCGTCGGCGTCTGCCGGTTCCTGGACACGCCGTTCGAGGACATCCTCGCCGCCCGCCCCGAGCTGGTCGCCGTCCTCGCGCACGTCCGCGACCCCGGCAACGCGGGCACCGTGCTGCGCTGCGCGGACGCCGCCGGCGCCGACGCGGTGATCCTCACCGACGCCTCCGTGGACCTGTACAACCCCAAGGCCGTACGCGCCTCCGTCGGCTCCCTGTTCCACCTGCCCGTCGCCATGGGCGTCCCCGTGGAGCAGGCCGTGCGGGGGCTGAAGGACGCAGGGGTGCGCATCCTCGCCGCCGACGGCGCCGGGGACCGGGACCTCGACGAGGAGCTGGACAAGGGAGCCATGGGCGACCCCACCGCCTGGGTGTTCGGCAACGAGGCGTGGGGACTGCCCGAGGAGACCCGCGCCCTCGCCGACGCCGTCGTCAGCGTCCCCATCCACGGCAAGGCCGAGAGCCTGAACCTCGCCACCGCCGCGGCCGTATGCCTGTACGCGTCGGCCCGAGCCCAGCGCGCCCCCGGAGGCTGCCGTTCCGCCGCGCCGAACTAGTAGGGTGACCCACTCGGGGGCCCTGCGCAGGCCGGGAGGTGGGGTACGGGGATGAGCGTGGTCGGCACGAGTGCGGCGCCGGACGGGCGGGACGTGCGCGCGTTTGCCGCCGACCCGATCGACCCCGACCAGCTCCCCGACGGGCTCGTCGTCGCCGACGAGCACGGCCGGGTCGTGCGGTTCAACGCCGCGGCCGCCCGGATCACCGCCCTCAGCCCCGCCGACGCCCTCGGCCGGCCGCTGGAGAGGGCGCTGCCGCTGGAGGACCTCGAGGGCCGCCGCTGGTGGCAGCTCACCGACCCCTACGGCGGTCTCTCCATCCGGGTCCGCCAGCCCGAGCGGAACCTGCTGCTGCCCGGCGGCCGCGAGGTCCTGGTCGCCGCCCGCTACGTACGCGACGAGCCCCTCGGCCCGCTGCGCCGACTCGTCGTCACCCTCCGGGACACCGACGCCCGGCGCCGCACCGAGCGCAGCCACGCCGAGCTGATCGCCACCGTCGCGCACGAGCTGCGCTCCCCGCTGACGTCGGTCAAGGGCTTCACCGCCACCCTGCTGGCCAAGTGGGAGCGGTTCACCGACGAGCAGAAGCGGCTGATGCTGGAGACCGTCGACGCCGACGCCGACCGGGTCACCCGGCTCATCGCCGAACTCCTCGACATCTCCCGCATCGACAGCGGCCGGCTGGAGGTGCGCCGCCAGCCCGTCGACATAGCGGCCGCCGTCGGCCGGCACATCCAGGCCCATGTCGCCGCCGGCCAGCCCGCCGACCGCTTCCTGCTCCGCGTCGAGCACCCGCTGCCCGCCCTGTGGGCCGACCCCGACAAGGTCGACCAGGTGCTCAGCAACCTGCTGGAAAACGCGGTGCGGCACGGCGCCGGAGCCGTCACAATCGACGTCACGCCCGCCCCGTCCCCGCGCGAGGGCGAGGAGACAGCCACGTCGGTCACGGTGAGCGACGAGGGGCCCGGCATCCCGGAGGAGTCCATGAACCGCGTCTTCACCCGCTTCTGGCGGGGCAGCAAGCGCGGCGGCACCGGCCTCGGGCTCTACATCGTCAAAGGCATCGTCGAGGCCCACGGCGGCACCATCACGGTCGGCCGCGCCCCCGGCGGCGGCGCGCGGTTCCGATTCACGTTGCCCGTGAGCGCCCCGGCATACCTGTCCTAGGGCTCCCGCGGGCCATTCGCCCAGCCCGTCCCCGTTAGACTCGGCCCCTGGCACCTTTGTGTCCGCACGCGGCCCGCCGGGACCCCCCAGGGCGGTGACGGGACCACCAGCCACCCAATCGGAAGCACGGGAAGAGATGTCGGCACCGAATAAGTCGTACGACCCTGTCGAGGTCGAGGCGTTGAAACCGGAAGAGATCGAGCGGATGCGGGACGAGGCGCTCGCCGCCTTCGGTGCCGCGGACTCCCTCGACGCCCTCCACGAGGCCAAGGTCGCCCACACCGGCCCGGCCTCCCCGCTGTCCCTCGCCAACCGCGAGATCGGCGCCCTGCCCCCGCACGCCAAGGCCGACGCCGGCAAGCGGGTCGGCATGGCCCGGGGCGCGGTCAACAAGGCGCTGGCGGCCCGGCAGACGGAGCTGGAGGCCGAGCGCGACGCGCGGGTGCTGGTCGAGGAGGACGTCGACGTCACCCTGCCGTACGAGCGCGTCGCCGCCGGCGCCCGGCACCCGCTGACCACGCTCTCCGAACGTATCGAGGACGTCTTCGTCGCCATGGGCTACGAGGTCGCCGAGGGGCCCGAGGCCGAGGCCGAGTGGTTCAACTTCGACGCCCTCAACATCGGCCCCGACCACCCCGCACGCGGCGAGGCCGACACCTTCTTCGTCCGCGGTGAGGAGGGCGGCGCCGAGTCCGGTGTCGTGCTGCGCACCCACACCTCGCCCGTGCAGATCCGCTCCCTGCTCGACCGCGAGCCGCCGGTCTACGTGATCTGCCCCGGCCGCGTGTACCGCACCGACGAGCTGGACGCCACGCACACCCCGGTCTTCCACCAGGTCGAGCTCCTCGCCGTCGACGAGGGCCTGACCATGGCCGACCTCAAGGGCACGCTGGACCACATGGTGCAGTCGCTGTTCGGTCCGGACATGAAGACCCGGCTGCGGCCGAACTTCTTCCCGTTCACCGAGCCGTCCGCCGAGATGGACATGGTGTGCTACGTCTGCCGCGGCGCGTCCGTCGGCAACCCCGACCGGCCCTGCCGCACCTGCTCCAGCGAGGGCTGGATCGAGCTGGGCGGCTGCGGCATGGTCAACCCCAAGGTGCTGACCGCGTGCGGCGTCGACCCGGAGAAGTACAGCGGGTTCGCCTTCGGGTTCGGCATCGAGCGGATGCTGATGTTCCGCCACAACGTCGAAGACATGCGAGACATGGTCGAGGGTGACGTCCGCTTCACCCGGCCGTTCGGGATGGAGATCTGATGCGTGTCCCGCTTTCCTGGCTGCGGGAGTACGTCGACCTGCCGGAGTCCGAGACCGGCCGTGACGTACAGGCCAAGCTCATCGACTCCGGCCTGGAGGTCGAGACCGTCGAGCAGCTCGGCGCCGGCCTGAAGGGCCCCCTCGTCGTCGGCCAGGTGCTGACGATCGAGGAGCTCGAGGGCTTCAAGAAGCCGATCCGCTTCTGCACGGTCGACGTCGGCACCGCCAACGGCACCGGTGAGCCGCAGGAGATCGTCTGCGGTGCCCGCAACTTCGCGGTCGGCGACAAGGTCGTCGTGGTCCTGCCCGGCGCGGTGCTCCCCGGCGACTTCGCCATCGCCGCCCGCAAGACGTACGGCAAGACCTCGCACGGCATGATCTGCTCCACCGACGAGCTGGGCATGGGCGACGACGGCACCCACGGCATCATCGTGCTGCCGCCGGAGACCGAGGTCGGCAAGGACGCCGTCGAGCTGCTGGAGCTGGTCGACGAGGTCCTGGACATCGCCGTCACCGCCAACCGCGGCGACTGCCTGTCCATCCGCGGCGTGGCCCGCGAGACCGCCATCGCCTACGGCCTTCCGCTGCGCGACCCGGCGCTCATCGACGTGCCCGCGCCGAACGCCCACGGCTATCCGGTGAAGGTCTCCGACCCGATGGGCTGCGACCGCTTCACCGCGCGCACCGTCACGGGTCTGAGCCCCGAGGCGCGGTCCCCGATCTGGCTGCGCCGCCGCCTGCAGAAGGTCGGCATGCGCCCGGTCTCGCTGGCCGTCGACGTCACCAACTACGTGATGATGGAGCTGGGCCAGCCCCTGCACGCCTACGACCGCACCTCGGTCCAGGGCGCCATCGGGGTCCGCCGCGCCGAGGAGGGCGAGAAGCTGCGCACCCTCGACGGGGTCGAGCGCACGCTGCACGCCGAGGACCTCGTCATCATCGACGAGCGCGGCCCCATCGGCCTGGCCGGTGTCATGGGCGGCGCGAACACGGAGATCGCCGACCACGACGACACCGAGCGCTCCACCTCGGACGTCGTGGTGGAGGCGGCCCACTTCAACGCCGTCTCCGTGGCGCGCACGGCCCGCCGGCACAAGCTGTCCTCGGAGGCGTCCCGCCGCTTCGAACGCGGTGTCGACCCCCAGGCCGCCGCCGCTGCCGCGCAGCGCACCGTGGACCTGCTGGTCCTGCTCGCGGGCGGTACCGCCGAGGCGGGTGTCACCGAGATCGTCGCGCCGTCCGCGCCGCGTACGATCGCGCTCCCGGCCGACCACCCGGACAAGGTCGCGGGCGTCGCCTACGGCCGCGAGACCGTCGTCCGCCGCCTCCAGGAGATCGGCTGCGACGTGTACGGGCAGGACGAGCTGCTCGTCACCGCCCCGTCCTGGCGGCCCGACCTCACCGAGCCCAACGACCTCGCCGAGGAGGTCATCCGGCTGGAGGGCTACGAGAACCTGCCCTCCACGCTGCCCAGGCCCTCCTCCGGCCGTGGTCTGACCCACCGGCAGCGGCTGCACCGCCGGATCGGCCGCGCGCTGGCCGGGGCGGGCTGCGTCGAGGCGCCGAACTACCCGTTCGTCGCCGAGCAGGTCTTCGACCAGCTCGGCCTGGACGCCGGCGATCCGGCCCGCCGCGTGCTGAAGCTCGCCAACCCGCTCAGCGACGAGGAGCCCGCGCTCCGCACCACGCTGCTGCCCGGCCTGCTGGGTGCCCTGCGCCGCAACGACGGCCGGGGCTCGCACGACCTGGCGCTGTTCGAGACCGGCCTGGTCTTCCTGCCGCGCGAGGGCGCCGGGCTCGGGCTCGCCGGGCACCTGCCCGTCGACCGCCGGCCCACCGACGAGGAGATCGCCCGCCTGGACGCCGCGCTGCCCGAGCAGCCCCGTCACGCGGCCGTCGTCCTCACCGGGGCCCGCGAGAGCTCCGGCTGGTGGGGCGAGGGCCGCCCGGCGGGCTGGGCGGACGCCGTCGAGGCCGCCCGGACCGTCGCCCGCGAGGCTGGCGCCGAACTGATCGTGCGCAAGGCCCAGTACGGCCCCTGGCACCCCGGCCGCTGCGCCGAGCTGGCGGTCGTGGTGGACGGCGCCGAGCGCGTCGTCGGCCACGCGGGCGAACTCCACCCGCGCGTGCTCAAGGCCCTCGGCCTGCCCGAGCGCACCTCGGCGATGGAGGTCGACCTGGACGCCCTGGAGGCGGCCGGCGACGACACCCCGCAGGCGCCCCGGATCTCCACCTTCCCGGTCGCCACGCAGGACGTCGCGCTGGTCGTCGACAAGCCGGTGCCCGCCGCCGACGTCGAGGCCGCGCTGCGCGAGGGCGCGGGCGAACTGCTGGAGTCCATCCGGCTGTTCGACGTGTACGAGAACCCGGAGCAGCTCGGCGAGGGCCGCAAGTCCCTGGCGTACGCGCTGCGCTTCCGGGCCGGTGACCGCACGCTGACCGTGGACGAGGCGTCCGCCGCGCGTGACGCCGCGGTCGCCCTGGCGGGCGAGCGCACGGGCGCGGAGCTGCGCGGCTGATCCCGCCGGAGGCCGAGGGCACCGGCCGGTCACGGACTCGGTCCGTGGCCGGCCGGTG
>NZ_JBSFFI010000036.1:0-56529 GCF_053596035.1 Streptomyces sp. NPDC001781
CCGCCCGGTGTCCGGGCGGGGGGCCTTCTCGCGTTCGCTCGGCCCTTGTCCGAGGGCTCCATCCTCACGCCGGGTAGGCGTGGGTCTGCATCGCCTTGACGGTGGCCCAGACCACCGCACCGGTGTGCAGGTCCAGCTCGGCGGCCGCCGCCGTGGTGAGGTCGGCGGCGAGCCGGATCTCCCCGGTGAGGTCCGCGCGGATCCGGTCGCCGCGCGTCTCCAGGCCGGCCACCTCGCAGCGCCACAGGTTGCGGGCGCTCGCCCCGGTGGGGCGGTCCCGGAACAGGGTCACGGCCACCGGCGGGAACGCGACGAACACCGGTCCCGTCAGATCCTCGGTCGTGGTGATCGACGGCCCGCCGTCCAGCCGTACCGCGTGCCCGTCCGCCTCGCCCCGGTAGAGGTTGAGGCCGACCAACTGCGCGATGTAGTCGGTGCGGGGGTGCCGGGCGATCTCGGTGGGCGTGCCCTCCTGCACGACCCTGCCCTGCTCGACCACCACCAGCCGGTCAGCCAGCACCATGGCGTCCAGCGGATCGTGCGTCACCAGGACGGCGACCGCCTCGAACTCCGCCAGGTGGCGCCGCAACTGCGAGCGGACCTCCAGACGGGTACGCGCGTCCAGCGCGGCGAGCGGTTCGTCCAGGAGCAGCAGCCTGGGCCGGGTCGCCAGCGCCCTTGCCAGCGCGACCCGCTGGGCCTGGCCGCCGGAGAGACGGCGGGGCCGTGCGCCCGCGTGGCCGGCCAGGCCCATCCGCTCCAGCCAGGTGGCGGCCTGCGCACGGGCCTCGGCCTTGCCGGTGCCGTGGCAGCGCGGCCCGAAGGCCACGTTGTCCAGCGCGGTCAGGTGGGGGAAGAGGAGGTAGTCCTGGAAGACCACGCCGACGGGACGCCTCTCCGGCGGGATGCGCTCCAGCGCGGTGCCGTCCAGCCGCAGACGGCCCCCGGAGAGCGGGACTAGGCCCGCGAGGGCGCGCAGCGCGGTGGTCTTGCCCGCGCCGTTCGGGCCGAGCAGCGCGACCACGTCGCCGGGGGCCGCGCGCAGCGACACGTCCAGCCGGAACGAGCCCCGGTCGACCACGAGACGGGCGTCGAGACCCTGTTCGTCCGCCGCGGTCGGCAGGGCCGGCGGCGCGTCGGTGCCGGTCATGGGGCGGTCGTCCTCCGCCGGCGCCTGCCCGCTCGCCGTCCTCCGTCCTCGCCGCACCGTCACGCTCCCGTCATCCACCGGTCGCGCAGGCCCGCCAGTACCGCGATGGACACGGCGAGCAGGATCAGGCTGAGGGCGACGGCGGCCTCCGGGTCGTTCTGAAGGGCGAGGTAGACCGCGAGCGGCATGGTCTGGGTACGGCCCGGGAAGTTGCCCGCGAAGGTGATCGTGGCCCCGAACTCACCGAGCGCGCGGGCCCATGCCAGCACGGCACCGGCCGCGATGCCCGGGGCGATCAGCGGCAGGGTGACCCGGCGGAACGCGGTGAAGCGGGACGCGCCGAGCGTGGTGGCCGCCTCCTCGTAGCGCGGGTCGGCCGCCCGCAGGGTGCCCTCGACGCTGATGACGAGGAACGGCATGGCGACGAACGCCTCCGCGACGACCACGCCGGCGGTGGTGAACGGCAGGGTGATGCCGAACCAGGCGTCCAGTGACCTGCCGACGATGCCGTTGCGGCCGAGCGCGAGCAGCAGCGCGACACCGCCGACGACCGGGGGCAGGACCAACGGCAGGGTCACCAGCGCCCGCACCAGGCCCCGGCCGGGGAACTCGGTGCGGGCCAGCAGCCAGGCCAGCGGCACGCCGAGCACGAGGGTGACGGCGGTGGCGGCGGTCGCGCTGATCAGGGAGAGCTGGAGCGCCTGCCACACCTCGGCGCTGGTGAGCTGGGAAGGCAGGCTGCGCCAGGGGGCGCGGACCAGCAGGGCGAGCAGGGGCACCAGAAGGAACGCCATGGCGAGCAGACCCGGCACCAGCAGCGGGACCGGCACGCTCCCGCGGGCGGCACGGACACGCGGGCGCCTCTGCCCGCCCCTGCCGGGACGGGCCGCGGCGGGCTGCTTCAGGTCGGTCACGGCTTGAGGAACCCGGCCCGGGTCAGCACCCTCTGGCCGTCGGGGGACTCGACCAGGGCGATGAACGCGGCGGCGGCGTCGGCGTTCTTCGAGTTCCTCAGCGGGGCGATCGGATAGTCGTTGATCGCGTCCTCGGACTCGGGGAACTCCACGCCCTGGACCTTGCCCGCGGCGGACTTCACGTCGGTCCTGTAGACCAGGGACGCGTCGGCCTCCTTCAGCTCCACCTTGTTCAGGGCTGCCTTGACGTCCTGCTCGTAGGAGACCGGGGTGACCTCGACGCCGCCGGCGTCGAGCACCTTCTGCGCGGCCGCGCCGCACGGCACGGTCCTGTCGCAGAGGACGACCTTGAGCTTCGGGCCGGTGAGGTCCTTCAACGAGGCGACCTTGTCGGGGTTGCCCGGCAGGGTGGCGATCTCGAGCTGGTTGCGGGCGAAGGTGGACGGGGCGCTCGCCGTGTCCTCCCCGTCCGTGACGATCGCCATGGTCCTGGGGCTGGCGGCGGCGAACACGTCCGCCGGGGCGCCGCTGGTGATACTGGCGGCGAGGGTGTCGCTGCCACCGAAGTTGAAGGCGACCTCGGTGCCGGGGTGCTCCCGCTCGAACTGCTCGCCCAGCGTCGTGAAGCTCTCCTCGAGGGAGGCGGCCGCGAACACGGTGAGCGTGCCGGACAGCCTCGGGGAGCCGGAGCTGCCGGCCTTGGCCGGTGTGGACCCGTCGGAGTCGGAGCAGGCGCCGAGGGCCAGCAGGGCGGCGACTCCCACACCGGCCAGCGGCAGCATCCGGCGGGTCCGGCGTGCTGAACGGGTCATCACAGGCTTCTGCTCCTCGTCTCGGCGGAACGACGCTCGCGCCCTCGCTGGTGGCCGGACACCGGCCGCCAGGCCGATAATACTGCCGCATTTGCCAGGCGTAAGCCGGATCTGCTGTCGCATGAGCCGCGCGCAGGCTGTCTGGGCCTCGCATGTGCGGTTGTCCGGAGGTGTGCGGTACGCAAGCTGTCCGAGGGAGTTCGCCCGGTCATGGCCGCCGGCCCGACTTCGGGGGCCGCTCAGAAGCGGTCCACGTGCACGTTCGTCGACTTCACGCGCGCGGTGGCCTCCATGCCGACCTCGAGACCGAGTTCGTCGACCGCCTCGCGGGTGAGCAGCGAGACCAGCCGGTGCGGGCCCGCCTGGATCTCCACCTGGGCGGCCACGTCGCCCAGCTTGATGGCGGTGACGATGCCGGGGAAGGCGTTGCGCACGGAGGTGGCCGACGTCTCCTCCTCGGCCGACCCGCCCGCCTGGGCCAGCTCGACGGAGAACGCCGCCAGGTCCTGGCCGGCGATCAGGCGACGCCCTGCCTCGTCGCGGTGGGTGGCCATCCGGCCGGCGTCGGCCCAGCGGCGGGCGGTGTCGGGGCTCACGCCGAGGAGCCTGGCTGCCTGGCCGATCGTGTAGGACTGCATGCCGGTCAGCCTAGATCGAGAGGCCGGCGGCCGGGCTCCGGGCGGGACGCGGGCGCGCCCGGAGGGGTCAGCCGGTGTGCACGCGGGGACGGCGGGCCCGGTCCGGTTCCGCCTCGCGCAGCACCTCACGGGTGACCGGAGCGACCTCGCCCTGGCCGAAGAGGAAGAAGCGCAGGAAGTTGGCGAACGGGTTGCCCTCCGTCCACTCGAAGAAGATGTGCGGCGTGCGCCCGGTCAGGTCCCGTACGTGCAGCATCAGGGCGGCGAGAGCGTTGGGGATGGAGGACGACTCCACGGTCAGCACCCGGTAGCGGTTGTGCAGGACCTCGCCGCGCACCGTCAGGCACGTCTCGAACTCCGAGGGATCGGCCACCGTGACCTCGACGAAGACGAAGTCCTCCTGCTCGGGCATGTCGTTGTCGGTACGGATCTGCTCGATCTTGTCGCGGTACTCCGCCCGGTCGCGGTTGTCGGGCTCGTTGGCGATGAACCGGATCTTCCTGCTGGCCATGTCCCGGACGAACCGTTCCGCCATCGGGTCCATCGCCACGCTGGTCACCCGCAGCTCGAAGGAGCGGGCCAGCCGGGACAGCAGCGAGACCAGCATGATGCCCGCGATGAAGCAGACGCCGATCTTCACGCCGTCCGGCCGTTCGATGACGTTGGCGACCGTGGTGTACAGGAAGACGGCGGAGATGACGCCGAACCCGATGGTCCAGCCGCGCTGTCCGGCCTTGTGCGCGGCGATGGTCACCGCGATCGCGGCCGAGCTGATCAGCACCAGTACGCCGGTGGCGTAGGCGCCGCCCTGCTTGTCCACGTCGGCGTCGAACAGCCAGGTGACCAGGAAGGCGATCAGGATGAAGACGATGACCATCGGGCGCACCGCGCGGGCCCATTGCGGGGCCATGCCGTACCGGGGGAGGTATCGGGGCATCAGGTTGAGCAGGCCGGCCATGGCGGAGGCGCCGGCGAACCACAGGATGGCGATGGTCGAGACGTCGTACACCGTGCCGAAGGCGTTGCCCAGGTACTCGTGGGCGAGGTAGGCCAGGGCGCGGCCGTTGGCCTGGCCGCCGGGCTGGAACTCGGCGGCCGGGATGAGCAGCGTGGTGATGAAGCTGGTGGTGATCAGGAAGCAGCTCATGATCACGGCGGCGGTGGTGAGCAGCTTCTTGGTGTCACGGATACGGCCCACCGGGTGCTCCTCGGTGTCGCCCGCCTCGCCCTGGACGTGGGGCATCACCGCGACGCCGGTCTCGAAGCCGGACAGGCCGAGGGCGAGCTTGGGGAAGACGATGAGGGCCACACCGATCATCGCGAAGATGTTGCCGTGCTGGACGGTCAGCGCGTTGGTCCAGTCGGTGACCACGTGCTCGGCGGTCAGCACGTGCCACAGACCGGTGATCACCACGACGAGGTTGAGCGCCAGGTAGACGCCGACCAGGGCGACCGCGACGCCCATGGCCTCCAGGAAGCCCTTGAGGAAGACCGCGCCGAGCAGCGCCACCAGGATCAGCGTGATGAGCATCTGGTGGCCGCCGAGCGTGCTGGTCAGATGCGGGTTCTCCACCAGGTGGGTGGAGGCGTCGGCGGCGGAGAGCGTGATGGTGATCAGGAAGTCGGTGGCCGCGAACCCCAGCAGGGTCAGCACGAACAGCTTGCCCTTCCAGAACGACAGCAGCCGCTCCAGCATGGCGATGGAACCCTGCCCGTGCGGGCTCTCCTGCGCCACCCGCCGGTACACCGGGAGGGCGCCCGCCAGGGTGACGACGACCAGCACGATGGTCGCCAGCGGGGAGAGCAGACCGGCCGCGAGGGCGGCGATGCCGGGCTGGTAGCCGAGGGTGGAGAAGTAGTCGACGCCGGTCAGGCACATCACCCGCCACCAGCGCTGGCCACGGTGCGGGGGCTCCGGCTCGGCATGCGGACCGGTCAGGCCGCCCCGCTTGCCCATGTCGGAGAGCCCCTGCAGCATCCAGCCGCGCAGACGGCTGGGAGGGTGCTCGGTCGTGGCCATCGGCGTGCTCCAGGTGGTGCGGCTCGGCTGCCTGCGGTCACTGCCCGCGGTCGCGCGGACAGCCGGTCCAGCGTATGCGGAGAGTGACGCTCGCCCCATGGATTCCACGGCGGAGAGGCGTCAATCCTGCGTTAAGAATGAGCCGACGGGGATTGCTGACGCGGCGATAAGTGAAGGCCCGGAGCCTGCGGGGACAGGATGTGCGATGTGCGGGCGCCACCGGGGAGGGGGGGTCGGGGCTCCGGGAGCGGACACCGAGCGTCATCTCGGGTGAGAGCGTCGGGGGACCGTCCGCACCTTGTCCATGCTGCCTCGCGCGAGGCAGGCCCGCAGCCCAGCGCGGGCCGCGTCAGAGGCCGCGGGTGTCCATGCGCCGGTGCCAGGCGTTGCGGCGGTGGACGGCCGTCAGGTCGGACTCGAGCGGCGAGGGCGGCACCGCGAGCACCGGGCAGCGGGCGCGGGCGAGACACTGCCGGGAGACCCGCCCGGAGAAGGCCCGGCGTAGTCCGCGGCGGCCCGCACCGACCACCAGCAGGTCGTCCTCGCGGTCCGCGACCGCGACCAGCGCCCTGCCCGGTGTGCCGCACACGACCACCGCGTGCAGCGGGAGACCGGGGCCCTCCTCGCCGAAGAGGTCGTCGAGCAGCGCGGTGAGCCGGTGCTCCGCCATCCGCTGCCATTCCTCGGTCAGCGGGTCGGCGACAGGAGAGCGCCGGCCGGCCGGATCACCGCCCGGCGGCGTCCAGGCCAGCACCGGCCACAGTTCGGCCGCCAGCCGCTGGGCGAGCGCGGTGGCCCGGCGCAGGACCGTGACGCTGCCGAGGGAACCACTCACCCCGACGACCACCCGCGTGGCCCAGGGGGCGTTGCAACCGGACATCACTTCACGCTCCTCGGGGAGGGACCGCCCGCGCATCCTGCTTCCATCCCACTCCCGTCCGGACGATCCGACCAGCCGGCGCCCCGGCCGGCCGCTCCGGACACGAGTCGGGGCCGGGGCGCACCATGTGTGCGTCCGGCCCCTGCGATCGGCGGGCGGTCTCGGCGGGCCGCCTCAGGTGCTGCTCAGGCGGCGGTCATGAGCGCGCCGAGCGGGCGATGGGGGGCGATGACCCGGCCGTCGGGCAGGAGCTCACCGGTGTCCTCGAAGAGCAGAACGCCGTTGCACAGCAGACTCCACCCCTGTTCCGGGTGGTGCGCCACGAGACGGGCCGACTCACGGTCGGCGGACTCGGCCGGCGGGCAGGTGGGTTGATGCTGGCACATGGGCGGGATCTTTCGCTTTGTCGTGGTCATGTCCGTCCCCCGTGGTGAAACATCGGTCGGATTCCAGTGTTGCCCGCTGGGCGTCGTTCCGCAGGGATTTCGCGGCACCGCTTCTTACTCGTTCATGACGCATCACCCTCGCGGACGGTTCAATCCACCTCCACTGTCCCTTTGGGTGGTTCGAGGTGACCGGAAAGGGCTAGTCCACATGGAGGAGTGACGGCCATTCGCTCACAGGAGCGGGGAATTACTCGCACGAGCGAAATGTGTGGGGCTCACGCGAAGACGCACACCCCGTGCAGGAATCCGGCGTATCCGGAGAAAAGACCGTACCCCGCTTCCGCGCCGGGAAGCGGGGTACGCGGGGGTTCGGTCAGGCGGGTGAGCCGAGAAGGGGCACGGGAGTCGCACGATGGGTCAGCACCGGCAGCAGTTCCGAGGCCCGGTGCGGCCGGTGGGCCCGGATACCGGGCGGTGCCGGGGCGAGCGGCACCAGCAGGTCGGTGGCGGCCGGATGGCCCTCGGCCGGGTCCGCGGTCGGATCACCGTGCAGCCACAGGGTGAGCATGTACAGGCCGGGCACCGACAGCAGGCGCGGCTGGTAGGGCTGGAGCAGCGCCTCGGCCTGCTGGAGCGCCCGCTCGGTGGACGGGATGTAGGGGCCCTCGAAGAAGTGCGAGAAGGCCCAGCCGTCCGGGGTGAGTACGGTGTCGGCCGCCGCTACCGGGCGGTCGCCGGCCCGGATGACGAACCGCCAGCCCGTCAGCCGCGTCGCGGACAGGCCCTTGGGGGTGATGTGGTCCAACACGTGCAGAGCGAGCGGGAGTTCGGGCGTGACCGGACCCTGAGCGGCACGCAGGGCCGGGGTGCGCGCCTCACGGACCGCGGTGGGAGAACCGAGGGCCGTGAGGACGGAGTGCAGTGCGGGCGCGGGCGCGGGGGGCACGTGCAGCGGCATGGTGGGTCGCCTCTCGTTCGACAGGCGCGGCGGCGCGAGGGGTGGGGCGGACGGCACTGTCTGCTCACAGGTGGAGGGCCGGGGGCGGCGGGGGCCCGGAGCGGACGCGAGTGCGACGGAGATCTGCCGGTCGTCGACCGACGGCCGGGAATGCGGCAAAAACGCGTCAGAAACCGGTACCGAGGCACCATCCTTCGGCCCTGTGAGCGAAGTTTATACGACACGTGTTCACCGGTTGTTTCGGCTATCCGATTCCGGTGGCCCCGGCAAGGCGATATCCGGTCGCGGATACGCGTTGAACGTCCCGATTTCCCGGCCGTCGGGCTCCGCTGACCTCGCCGGACCCCGTCCGCGCGGTCGGCCGATTGTCGTCGGCGTTTTTCACGAGGCGATCAGGGCACCCGAAGATGCGTGATGCGGCATGCCTCGTGAATGTGCCGCAGGACACTTCCGTCAGAATAATGGGCGGCGAGGCCGGATGCGGCGTTATCGATCGCTTCCGCTGGGCATCATCCCAACCGATCCGGGAGCCCCGGCGGCCGGACCCTCGGGCCGCCCATCCGAGGAGGGACACTTCCATGGGGGAGAAGGTCGTGGCAGGCCCGTTCGACCTGTCCGATCGCCAGCGCTACCGCGAAAAGCTCCAGAAGTGCCTGGCGGGACTGGAGCGGCTGCTGGCCGAGAAACGGTTCGACCGTCCCAAGAACCTGGTCGGACTTGAGATCGAATTGAATCTGGCGGGCCCAGACGGTATGCCGAGAATGCTGAACGGCGAGGTACTGGAGCGGATCGCCAGCCGCGATTTCCAGACCGAGCTCGCCATGTTCAATCTGGAGGTCAACATAGCGCCCCACCGGCTGGGCGACCGGGTATTCGACCGGCTCGCTGAGGAGTTGCGCACCTCCCTCGCCTACGCCGACCGCAAGGCGGCCGAGGTGGACGCCGGAATCGTGATGACCGGCATCCTGCCCACGCTCGGCCGGGACGACCTGGTCTCGTCCAACCTCTCCGAGGTGGACCGGTACGCCCTCCTCAACGACCAGATCGTCGCCGCGCGCGGTGAGGACTTCCGGCTCGACATCGAGGGCGTGGAGCATCTGCGCTGCACGTCGCGCTCCATCGTCCCCGAGGCGGCCTGCACCTCCGTGCAGCTCCATCTCCAGGTGACGCCCGACCGGTTCGCCGACGTCTGGAACGCGGCGCAGGCGGCCTCGGCCGCACAGATCGCCGTCGGCGCCAACTCGCCGTTCCTGTTCGGGCACGAGCTGTGGCGCGAGTCCCGGCCGCCGCTCTTCCTCCAGGCCACCGACACCCGCCCGCCGGAACTCCAGGCCCAGGGCGTACGGCCGCGCACCTGGTTCGGCGAGCGCTGGATCACCGGCGCCCACGACCTGTTCGAGGAGAACCTGCGCTACTTCCCGCCCCTGCTCCCGATCTGCGACGACGAGGAGCCGCTGGAGGTCCTCGACGCCGGCGGCGTGCCCAGGCTGGCCGAACTCGTCCTGCACAACGGCACGGTGTACCGCTGGAACCGCCCGGTCTACGACATCGCCGACGGCGTTCCCCACCTCCGGGTGGAGAACCGGGTTCTTCCCGCCGGGCCCACCATCACCGACGTGATCGCCAACGCCGCCTTCTACTACGGGCTGGTGCGGGCGCTGGCCGAGGAGCCCCGCCCGGTGTGGTCCCGGCTGCCCTTCGAGGCCGCCGAGGCCAACTTCGACGCGGCCTGCCGGTACGGCATCGACGCCCGCTTCACCTGGCCCCGCCGCGGCCGCTACGGCGGTACGGCCGAGGTCGAGGCAGTCACCCTGGTCCGCGACGAGCTGCTGCCGATGGCCGCCGCGGGACTGGACGCGTGGGGGATCGAGGCGGCCGACCGGGACTTCTATCTCGGCGTCATCGAGGAGCGCTGCCGCAAACGGGTCAACGGGGCTTCCTGGCAGGCGGCCACCTTCCACCAGGCACTGGACAAGGGTCACAGCAGGGAGGAGGCGCTGGCCGCGACGACGCGCCGGTACGCCGAGCTGATGCACGCCGGGGAACCGGTGCACACCTGGCCGGTGGGCCTGCCGGAGCCGGTGCCGCTGGGCTGAGGACGGTTCTCACGGCCACGGCCGTACGCGGGTCTCCGCGTACGGCCGTGGCCGTGTGCCACCCGGTGCGCGGCCCGGCCGGGTCCTTCTGCGATCCTTTGCCCGAACACAGGCGCGCGGGGGCAGGTCGAGCCGTCCGGCGCCCGGAACGCGGTTGGAGGCGGAACCGGTGGCCGAGTCGACGGCATGGCAGCAGCCCTCCCGGCGGATGCTGCGGGACGAGACGCTGATCGTGCTGGCGCTCTCGCTCGGGGCGAGCGGGGTGTCCGCCCTCATCAGCTTCATCGGTTCGGTCACCAAGCCCGGCGGGCTCAAGGACCAGGCGGCCACCCTCAACGCGTCCGCCGCGCCCGGCCGGCCCTGGCTCGACCTTGCCTGGCAGCTCTTCGGGATCGCGTCCGCGCTGGTGCCGGTGGCGCTGGTCGCGTATCTGCTGTGCCGGGAGGGCGAGAGCCTGCGCGTGATCGGTTTCGACCGGGGGCGGCCCTGGTCCGACCTGGCGCGGGGCGCCGCCGTCGCGGCCGTGATCGGCAGTACCGGGATCGCCTTCTACCTGGCCGCGCGCGGGCTCGGCTTCAACCTCACCGTGGTACCCGAGGCGCTGCCCGACGTGTGGTGGAAGTACCCGGTGCTGGTGCTGTCCGCCGTGCAGAACGCGGTCCTCGAAGAGGTCATCGTCGTCGGCTATCTGCTGCGCAGGCTCGGCCAGTCGGGCTGGAGCCCGGGGACCGCGCTGGTGGCCAGCGCGGTCCTGCGTGGCTCGTACCACCTCTACCAGGGCATCGGCGGCTTCATCGGCAACATGGTGATGGGCGTGGTGTTCGTCTGGCTGTACCGCCGCTGGGGCCGGGTCGGCCCACTGGTCGTCGCCCACTCGCTGCTCGACATCGGCGCCTTCGTCGGGTACGCGCTGCTGGCGGGCAAGGTGGGCTGGCTGCCGACTCCCTGAGCTACGCGCGGAGTTCGCCGTCGATGACGGTGACCGCGCGGCCCCGGAGCAGCGTGCGGGCCCCGCGCAGGCCGGTGTGTACCAGGCCGGTGCGGCGGGACGCCTGGAGGCCGGTGAGGTCGTCGCGGTCCAGGCGGGCGGACCAGTAGGGGGCGAGTGCCGTGTGGGCGCTGCCGGTCACCGGGTCCTCGTCGATGCCGACGTTCGGGAAGAAGCAGCGGGAGACGTAGTCCGAGCCCAGTGTGGGGTCCTCGGCGCGGGCGGTCACGATCACGCCCCGGCTGGAGCAGCTTCCCAGTCGCCGGTGGTCCGGGGTCAGCTCCAGCACCGTCTTCTCGTTCGCCACTTCCACCAGCAGATCACCTACGTTCGGCCCGGTGTCGAACGCGGCCACCGGCTCGGTGCCCAGCGCGTCGGCGAGACCGGCGGGGACTTCGACCTCGGTGAGCGGCGCGGTCGGGAAGTCCAGGGTGATCTCCCCGTCCTCGTGCGGCGTGGCGACGACCACCCCGCTGCGGGTGGCGAACCGTACGAGGCCCGCATGGGCGCCGGTGGCGTACAGCACGTGCGCGGTGGCCAGCGTGGCGTGCCCGCACATCGCCACCTCCGTGACCGGGGTGAACCACCGCAGCGCCCAGTCCGCCTCGCCGCCCTCGGGCAGCCGGTGGACGAATGCCGTCTCGGAGTGGTTCACCTCGGCGGCCACCTGCTGGAGCCAGTCGTCGTCGGGGAACGGGTCGTCCAGGAGCAGTACCCCGGCGGGGTTCCCGGTGAAGGGGCGATCGGCGAAGGCGTCGACGATTCGGATGCGCATGAGCAGACCCTAGTGCTGTGACCGGGAAGGTTCACCGGCTCGCGGCGTCCGGCACGGCACCTCGCCGCGTTGCCGCGTCGCCCGCGTACATCCCGTACGCGGGCGATGCTCCGCCTTGCGATGCACCGCACCGGACGCCGCGAGCTTTCCGGCAGACCTTTCCGGTCACAGCACTAGGTGGTCCGACGGCCGGGCGGCCAAGGCCGGTTGGGCAGGGGTGGCCCTGGCCGGGCGGGGCTCAGGGCGCGACCGGGAGCCGGCGCTTGTGCTCGGTGCGGTGGTAGCGGTCGACGATCACGGTGTAGGCGGGGTCCGGGACCGGCTTGCCTTCCAGGAGGTCGTCGATGTCGTCGTAGGTGACGCCGAGGGCGGTCTCGTCCGCCTTACCGGGATCGAGGGTCTCCAGGTCGGCGGTGGGGGTCTTCCGGACCAGTTCGGCCGGGGCGCCGAGAGCTTCGGCCAGGGCGCGGACGCGGCGCTTGGTGAGGCCGGTCAGGGGAACGACGTCCGCCGCGCCGTCACCGTGCTTGGTGAAGAAGCCGGAGACCGCCTCCGCCGCGTGGTCGGTCCCGACGACCAGGCCGTCCTGGGCGCCCGCCACCGCGTACTGGGCGATCATGCGCTGACGGGCCTTTATGTTGCCCTGCACGAAGTCCTGGTGGTAGTCGTCGCGGAAGACCACGCCGCCGGCCACGACCGCGTCCAGCGCCGCGTCGCTCGCGGGGCGGACGTCCACGGTGAGAGTGCGGTCGGGACGGATGAAGCCGAGCGCGAGCTGGGCGTCGGCCTCGTCGGCCTGCACCCCGTACGGCAGCCGCATCGCGTAGAAGGTGGCCTCGTGGCCCGCCGCGCGTGCCCGCTCGACCGCGAGCTGGCAGAGGCGGCCCGCCGTGGTCGAGTCCACCCCGCCGCTTATCCCGAGCACCAGTGAGCGCAGGCCCGTGGACGTCAGACGCTCGGCGAGGAAGGCGGTCCGGCGCTCGATCTCCTGCTCCGCGTCGAAGGACTCGGGTACCTGGAGGTCGCGGGCGATCTCCTTCTGCTGCGGCGTGGGGGCCAGGTCGGTCATGCTGCTCGTTCCTCACACTTCGGCGGTGGCCCTCACCTGCGGGCCGCCGCCATTCTGGCAAACGCCCGGCGGGCCGGTGCGCGACGGGTCACGCGTCCCGCGCCGCGCGCTCCACCCGGGCCAGGTGCGCCGACCACCGGACGGGGTCGTCCTACGGCAGGCCGGTGTCCGTCCGGTCCGTCCCGGTCGCGCCGTCCACCAGCTCCCGGACGATGTCGGCGTGCCCGGCATGCCGCTGGGTGCCGGCGAGGACGCGTAGGGCGGCGTGGTGCAGGGTCATCTCGTCCCGGCCGCTCGGCCCCCACGGCACCCGGCCCACGGTATCCAGCGGGAGCGCCTCGACGGTCGCGTCCGCGTGCGCCCAGGCGCGGCGGTAGAGCTCCACGACGTCCGCGCGCGACTCCTCGGCGGTGACCCGCACGTCCGCGTTGACCTCGGCGCCCCTCGCGAGCCACGGCAACGCCTCACCGGAGGGCCGGCCGAAGGCGTCCCCCAGGTACCCCAGCTCCACCCCGGCCGCGTGCTCGACCAGCCCCAGCAGATTGGAACCGGGCGGGGCGGGCGCCGGGCGTCGTACTCGGAGAGCCCGTCGAGCTTCCAGAGCAGCGCTTCGCGGGCGGACCTCAGCCGGCGGAGGACGTCGGCCCCGGGGCCGGAGGTGGTCGTGGGGTGCGTCAGTCCTGGAGGCCGTCGTGCGGGTTCTCCCGCCGGCGGACGGTCACCCCCTGCCCGTGAGTGCGCGTCACAGCGGGACCAGGAGGCAGAACTCGTTGTCCTCGGGGTCGGTGAGGACGGTCCAGGAGACGTCGCCCTGGCCGAAGTCGAGGTCGGTGGCGCCCAGGGCGCGGAGGCGGTCGGCCTCGGCGGACTGGTCGTCGCCGGGGTAGGGGCGGAGGTCGAAGTGGACCCGGTTCAGGCCGGACTTGGGGTCAGGGGTGCGGATGAACTCGAGGTAGGGGCCGACGGCCCTGCCGGAGCGGAGCCGGGCGAGGCCGTCGGTGACCTCGTGCACGTTCCAGTCCATGGCCTCGCCCCAGAAGCGGGCCATGGCGCGCGGGTCCACGCAGTCGACGACCACGGCGGCGACGGGGCCGGTGTCCCGGTACCGCTCCCTGGGCTCGAGTACGCAGAACTCGTTGCCCTCGGGGTCGGCCAGGACGGTCCAGGGGACGTCGCCCTGGCCGATGTCGACGGGGGTGGCACCCAACTCGGCCAGCCGGGAGAGCAGTTCGGCCTTGTGGGCCTCGGAGGCGGTGGCGAGGTCGAGGTGGACGCGGTTCTTCCCCGTCTTGGGGACCGGGACGTCGAGGACGTCGATGCAGACGGCCTCGGGGGAGGGGTACGTGACTCCCTCGGGCTCGACGTTCGTCTCGTCGGCCGTGTCCCCGGTGACCTTCCAGCCGAGCGCCGCCGCCCAGAAGCGCCCGAGCGCGGACTTGTCCGTCGCCTTCATCGAGATCTGCACCAGACGCGTCGTCATGCGGGGGATCGTATGCCGGTGCGGCGCGGGGCGGCCAGCCGGTTTCCCGCTGTCCTGCCCGTCCCGTCGCCGACGACCCCCCCTGGGCCGCCCTGGGACCGGCGGGCGGACGCCACCGGCATGCCGTTCTCGGCCCGGGGTGGGACCGGGTCCGCACCGCCGTCCCGGATCCCTCCCCGCAAGGTCCTGCCGAGGGGCTTGTCGGCGAACTTATAGCGATATATCGTTGACGTGTCGCGTAAGGAACGCGATCGGATGTGATGGATCGAAGACAGAACGGAGTGATCGTCATGCACGGTCATGGATTCCAGCGAGGTCACCGGGGTGCCGGACCGGGGCGGCACGGCCGGCCCGGGTTCGAGGGGGAGCGAGGAGCGTTCGGGCCCTTCGGGCCGGGCGGGCCCGGGTTCGGTGGGCCGATGTTCGGCGGACCTGGTTTCGGAGGCGGCCGCGGACGCGGCGGGCCCAGGGGGCGGGCGCGGCGCGGTGACGTGCGGGCCTCGATCCTGGCGCTGCTCAAGGACCGGCCGATGCACGGTTACGAGATGATCCAGGAGATCGCCGGGCGCAGCGGCGGTGCGTGGAAGCCGAGCCCCGGCTCGGTGTACCCGACGCTGCAACTGCTGGAGGACGAGGGCCTGATCGCCAGCGAGAGCGAGGGCGGGAAGAAGCTGTTCGCGCTCACCGGGGCCGGCCGCACCGCCGCCGAGGAGGGGCCGGACGCTCCCTGGGAGGAGGCTTCGCGAGGTGTCGACTGGGAGGCGCTCAGCGAGATCCGCCAGGCCGGGTCCGGTCTGATGGAAGCCTTCGGGCAGGTCTGGAAGACCGGCACCAAGGAGCAGCGGGACAAGGCGCTGGCCGTCCTCAACGACGCCCGTCGGAAGCTGTACCTCATCCTCGCCGACGAGGGCTGAACCCTTGCCGGCGCTCAGGCCGCAGGCACCCGGCGTGTCACTGCCGCGTCGCACAGGTCCCCCACCCGCGGGAAGGGGTCCTCGGCGGGTCGGTGCCAGGCGCCCGGAACAGGTCCGCAGGCTGCGCGCCCCCGGAGCGCACACGCGGTGGACGTACGGGCCGCCGTGGACCGCCGACGAGCCCACCGGTCCGTACGCGCATGCTTCCGACGCTTCGTGGAAGACGTGTGCGGGAGCCGTGTGGCTGCGCCCGGGGCGCGCGGCGGACCGCACGCGCCCCCGAGGCGGGAGACGCGGCCTCATCCGTGAGGAGGAGGCGGCGCGGGCCGGTCTGCACTCTGCGTGGGACGCGCGAATGGTTCCCCTCGCGGATGTGAAGGGGGCGCCGTGACTGATGGGGTGGGACCGTGGAATCGCGTACAGCCGGTCGGACCGTCCCCGAGGAGGGCGGTGCCGGCGCACCGGACGGCACCGGACTCGACGCGGCCCTCGCCGCGGTCGTCGCCGGCGCGCGCCGCCGCGCCGTGCGGGACGGCGACCGGCAGATCGACACCGCCCATCTGCTGCACTCCCTCCTGGACGCCGACCCCGAGGCCCGTGCCGCCGTCGGTCCCCGACTGGTCCGGCTGCTGGGTTACCTGGTGCAGCGCAGCATCGGCTACGGACTCGGCTGGCAGCGCGTCGCGGAGGGCGGCGGCGCACCGGGTGCCGTACCGAGACCCGTGCGGGGCGACGGCACCTTCGAGAGCCCCGAGCGCTGGTCGCCCCTCGCGGCCGAGGCCATGCGGGAGGCCCGGCGCCGCGCCACGCGCCGGGGCGAACTCCACGCCACCGGTCTCGATCTGCTCGCCGCACTGGTCGCCGATCCGCGCTCCCGCGCCGTCGAGGTGCTGGAGCACTCCGGAATACCCTCCGGCGCACTGGCCGCCGGGCAGGCGCACCGCTCCACGGGGCGCTGAGGCGCGTCCCCGCGTCCACCTCCTGAGACAGGTGTCAACAAGGGTGACGCTCATGTCATCCCCTGTCATCATGTGCGCGTGCGTACGTCCGGAAACAGTGGGAGCGGCCGAGGCGCCGGGCTCGGCCTTGCGCTCGTCTCGGCCCTGGCCTTCGGCGGGTCGGGAGTCGCGGCCAAGCCGCTCATCGAGGCGGGCCTGGACCCGCTGCACGTCGTCTGGCTCCGGGTCACCGGCGCCGCCCTGGTGATGCTGCCCCTCGCCGTGCGGCACCGCGTGCTGCTCCGCCGGCGCCCCGCGCTGCTCGCCGGGTTCGGACTGCTCGCGGTGGCCGGGGTGCAGGCCTGCTATTTCGCCGCGCTCTCCCGCATCCCGGTCGGTGTCGCGCTGCTCGTCGAGTACCTGGCCCCGGCGCTGGTGCTCGGCTGGGTGCGGTTCGTGCAGCGGCGGCCGGTGACCAGGGCGGCCGCGCTCGGTGTGGTCCTCGCGGCCGGCGGGCTCGCCTGTGTGGTCGAGGTGTGGTCCGGGCTGCGCTTCGACGCGCTCGGCCTGCTGCTCGCGCTGGGCGCCGCCTGCTGCCAGGTCGGCTACTTCGTCCTGTCCGACCAGGGCGGTGACGCGGGGGAGCGGGCGCCCGACCCGCTCGGCGTGATCGCGTACGGCCTGCTGGCCGGTGCCGCCGTGCTCACCCTGCTCGCGCGGCCCTGGACCATGGACCGCACGGTGCTGACAGGCACCGCGCACCTCGACGGCATCCCGGTGCCCGCGCTCGCGCTGCTGGCCTGGATCGTGCTGGTCGCCACGGTCGCCGCCTACGTCACCGGCGTGCTGTCCGTACGGCGGCTCTCGCCGCAGGTGGCCGGGGTCGTCGCGTGCCTGGAGGCGGTCATCGCCACCGTGCTGGCCTGGGTGCTGCTCGGCGAGCACCTGTCGCTCCCGCAGGTGGCCGGGGGTGCGGTCGTGCTCCTCGGGGCGTTCATCGCGCAGTCCCCGGCACCGGCCGAGGCGGCCGCGGAGCCGGTCGCCGAGGGCGGCGCGGAACGGGAACTGTCGGCGCGGGGGACCGCCGCCTGAGAGCCTCCGGCGAAACGGCGAGCGGCGTCGGATGCGGTGCGCCGCGCGGGGAGCGGGATCGCCCGTGCACTCGGCGGACGCGGGCGATCGGACGAGCGGCGGGGCGCCGTGGTGGTCGTCGAGCGCCCGCCGGGGGCGGCGGACGCTCGGGCTCCCGAGGGTTCTACTTCGTCAACTCCGCAAGGTATCCCGGCAGTTCCGTGCCGGGCGCCAGGTCGGCGTCGGCGAGCGGGGCTGCGTAGGTCCGCTGCACGGGGACCACTCCGGCCCAGTGCGGGAGGGTGAGGTCCTCCGGCTCGTCGGCCACGCCGCCGGTGCGTACCTTGGCCGACACCTCCTCCAGGTCCAGCCGGATCACGGCCGTCGCCGCCAGCTCCTTGCGGTTGGCGGGGCGGGAGTCGGCCGAGCGGCCGGGCACCACCTGGTCCACCACGGCGTCCAGGGCGGCCCGGCGCTCCTCGGGGTCGGTCACCTCGTGCGCCACGCCGTGCACCACCACCGAGCGGTAGTTGATCGAGTGATGGAAGGCGGAGCGGGCCAGTACCAGGCCGTCGACATGTGTGACCGTCAGGCACACCGGGAGTCCCGGATCGGCGGCGCCGGTCATCCGCAGCGGGCGCGATCCGGTGGATCCGTGGACGTAGAGCCGCTCGCCGACCCGGCCGTACAGCGTGGGCAGCACCACGGGTGCCCCGTCGCGGACGAAGCCGAGGTGGCAGAGATAGCCCTCGTCGAGGATCGCGTGCACCGCCTCCCTGTCGTACGACGCCCGCTGGGGGGCCCTGGTGGGCACGGTGCGGTCGGTCGGTGCGTACTCGGCCTGCGGCGCTGCCTGTCCGGTGCCCTGCATGGCGGCCCTCCCTGGACTGTCTGATTGCACTAGTGCATAATCGTGTTTGTGCTAGGAGAGTATCCGATTCAGGGGCGGGGCGCAGCGGAGATCGCGGCCAGCGTCGAACGCGCGGTCGGCTCCGGAGAGCTGCTGCCAGGCCAACCGCTGCCGCCCATGCGGGAGTTGGCGGCCCGGCTCGACGTCAATCCCAACACGGTCGCGGCCGCCTACCGCACCCTGCGCGAGCGCGGGGTGATCGAGACCGCCGGCCGCCGGGGCAGCAGGGTCCGCCCCAAGCCCGCCACCACCGGCCGCGACGAACCGCTCCTCGACGTGCCCGAGGGCGCGCGGGACCTGTCCACCGGCAACCCCGACCCCGCGCTGCTGCCCGCTCTCGGCCCGGCGCTGGCGGAGGCCGCCGCCCGCGCGGACCAGGTCCCGGCGCTGTACGGGGACGACCCGGCCGACCCGGACCTGGTGCGCGCCGCGCGCTCGGCGCTGGACGCCGACGGGGTTCCGGCCGGGCCGCTCACCCTCACCTCCGGCTCGCTCGACGCCATCGAGCGGGTCCTCGCCGCCCATCTGCGGCCCGGCGACGCGGTCGCCGTGGAGGACCCGGGCTGGGGGAGTGTGCTGGACCTGATCCCGGCGCTGGGGCTTCGGCCCGTGCCCGTCGGCGTGGACGGCGAGGGGCCGCTGCCCGCCGGGCTGGACGGCGCCCTCCGCTCCGGCGTCCGCGCCCTCGTCGTCACCACCCGGGCCCAGAATCCCACCGGCGCCTCGGTGAGCGCCGGCCGCGCCCGCGAACTCCGCGCCGTGCTGCGCGGACATCCCGGCACCGTGCTGATCGAGGACGACCACGGCCACGGCTTCGTCGACCTCCCCGCGCACCCCCTGGCAGGCGCCACCCCGCACTGGGCCTTCGTCCGCTCCGTGTCCAAGACCTATGGCCCCGACCTCCGGCTGGCCGTCCTCGCGGGCGACACCCGCACCGTCGACCTGGTGCGCGGCCGCCAGCGGCTCGGCCCCGGCTGGGTGAGCCACCTGCTCCAGCGCACCGTCGCCCGCCTCTGGGCCGACGGCGCGGCGGGCCCGGAGGTGGCCGCGTCCTACAGCGCACGCCGAGGGCACCTGCTCGACGCCCTCGCCGAGCGCGGCGTCACGGCCCACGGACGCAGCGGCATGAACGTCTGGGTCCCGGTCCCCGACGAGACCGGCGTCGTCGCCCGCCTCCTCCAGTCCGGCTGGGCCGTGGCTCCCGGAGCCCGCTTCCGCCTGGACTCCCCTCCGGCGATCCGCATCACGGTCTCGCCGCTGGCGGAGGCCGACGTCGTGCCGCTGGCGGAGGCGGTCGCCGCGGCGCTGCGGCCGCCGTCGGCCCGGTCGTACCGGTGAGCAGGGGCGCCGGTGCGGGGGTGGGGGCGAGTGCCGCGTCCGGCCGGCGTGGCTGCTCGCAGGCCGCCCTCCGGGACCCGGGGGCGCTACTTCGCTGCCGCCGCTCCGCGCCTGAACTGCGTCAGTGCCGCCCCCGCGATGACGATCGCCGCGCCCACCGGTGTGGTCCACCGGAGGGACTCACCGAGGACCGTCACCCCGGCCGCCGTGGCGATCACCGGGACGAAGTAGGTGACCATCTGGGCCGTGGTGGGGCCGACCTCGGCGACGAGGCCGTACTGGACCAGCATGGCGACGCCGGTGCCGAGGGCGCCCAGGGCGGCGATCGCCAGCAGGGGCACCACCGGGAAGCTCGCCGGAGCGGTGGTGAACAGCGGTGTGACCAGAGCGAGTTGCAGAGTGGCGAGGAGAAGCTGCGCGCCGGTCATCGACAGGTGGGAGCCGGCCGTGCCGGCCAGAGTGCGGCGGACGTGGATCCAGCCGACCGGGTAGCTCAGGGAGGCCAGAAGGGCCAGTGCGGTGCCCCGGGCGTCAAGACCGTGGAATCCCTGCCAGGCGCCGAGGACGGTCAGGACGCCGAGGAAGCCGAGGCCGAGTCCCGCGACGCGGACGCGGGTGGGGCGGTCCTCGGAGAGGGCGACCAGGGAGAGGGCCATGCCCCACAGCGGGGAGGTGGCGTTGCAGATGCCGGCCAGCGTGGAGGGGATCGTCAGCTCGGTGAAGGCGAACAGCGAGAAGGGAAGGGCGTTCAGGAAGAACGCGGCCACCGCGAGGTGGGCCCAGGTGCGAGCGCCCCGCGGCAGCCGCTCCCGCTTCACGGCCATGGCCGCCACGAGCACCAGCGTGCCGAACAGCAGGCGGCCCAGGGTGACCTGGAAGGGGGCGTAGGCGCCGGTGCCGACCTTGATCAGGAGGAAGCTGAAGCCCCAGATCAGGGACAGCACGCCGAAGCGCAGCCGCCAGTCGAGCAGGCGGGGCGGGCGTGCGGGGGCCGGGAGGGTGGTGGCTGCGGGGGACTGGGTCCGCGAAGGGATGACCGTGCTCATGCCGTCAAAGATGCTGGACGCAACTTCTTAGCACAATCGAGAATTCGAGCGCGGTACCATTTAGGATCGCTTACATGTTGAACCTGGAGCGTCTGCGGACCCTGCACGCCTTCGCCCGGCACGGCTCGGTCAGCGCGGCGGCCGAGGCGCTGCACGTGACCACCTCCGCGGTGTCCCAGCAGCTCGGCAAGCTGGAGCGGGAGGCCGGACAGCGGTTGCTCGCCAAGAACGGGCGCGGAGTGCGCCTCACCGACGCCGGTCGCCTGCTGTCCGAGCACGCGGCCCGCATCCTCTCCCAGGTCGAGCTGGCCCAGTCCGACCTGGAGGCCCACCGGGGCCAGGTCGCCGGGGATCTGAGGATGTCCGCCTTCCCCACCGCCGCCCGCGGCCTCTTCCCCGCCGCGCTCGCCGCCCTTCGCGCCCGGCACCCCGCCCTGCGGCTCCGCTCCTGCGAGCTGGAGCCGGAACTCGGCGTCGCCGGGGTCGCACGCCGCGACCTGGACCTCGCGGTCGTCCTGGACTGGTACAACAAGCCGATGCCGGTGCCGGACGGCCTGGTCAAGGAACCCCTGCTGGACGACCCGGCCGAGGTCGCCCTGCCCTCGGGTCACCCGCTGGCGGACCGGGACGAGGTCGATCTCGCCGAGTTCGCCGAGGACGAGTGGATCACCTGGGGCGAGGGCGAGTTCTGCCACGAGTGGCTGTTGTTCACCCTGCGCTCCAAGGGCGTAGAACCCATCGTCGGCCACCGCGCGGGCGAGACCCACACCCAGCTCGCGCTGGTCGCCGCCGGGCTCGGGGTCTGCATCGCGCCCCTGCTGGGCCGCGACCCCGTACCGCCCGGGGTCGTCCTGGTCCCGCTCAGGCAGCGGGTGCGTCGGCACGTCTACGTGCTGTGGCGCGCGGACGCCGACCGGCGGCCCTCGATCCGGGCCGCCGTCGACGCCCTGCGCACCGCGGCCGCGCGGCCGCGCTGAACCCTCAGTGCCCGCCGAGCTTGCGGAAGTCCCAGGACACGACCTTCTCCGGTGTGAGCCGGGCCCAGGCGTGCCGGCCGTCGTGCGGCATCTCGTCCATGCCGAAGTACTTCCGTGCGAACAGCGTCTCCGGCGTGTCGAGTTCGGCGCACAGCTCCCCCGTGCGGGGCACCTCGCCCACGAACGCCACCCGCCCGGACAGCTCCGCCCCGCGCAACTGGTCGTACTCCTCACCCGAGTCGACGACCACCGCCACCCGCGCGTCCTGCCGGAGCTGTGCCCAACGTCTGCTGCGCACCACGGAGTAGAGCCAGAGCGAGGTACCGTCCCAGGCGAACCACAGCGCGCTCACATGCGGGGTGCCGTCCGCCGAGACGGTGGCCACCCGGCAGGTGCGCTGGCTGCCGAGGAACTCGTCCAGCTCGCCGGGCGTCATCATGATCTTCCTGCCCCGGCGCTGTTGCCTGACGGCCATGCTTACCCCCCTTTCCCGGTCAGGCCAGCTTGATCTCGTCGCCGGACACGCTGATCTTCTGCTCGGGCAGCGGAGCCGTGGCCGGCCCCTGCTTCACGCTGCCGTCGGCCACCGAGAAGTGGCTCTTGTGGCACGGGCAGACGATCACGCCGTCCGCGACACTGCTCACCGCGCAGCCCTGGTGCGTGCACTTGGCGGAGAACGCCTTGTACGTGCCCGCGCTGGGCTGGGTGACCACCACACCCTGATCCTTGAAGATCTTGCCGCCGCCCTCGGGGATGTCAGCCGTCCTGGCGAGAGCGTCCCCGGCGGAACCGGAGCCGGCCGCGTCCGAGCCGCCGTCCCCCGAACCGCACGCCGCCAGCGCCACGCTGAGGCCGGCCGCTCCCGCGGCCGCGATCACGGTACGCCGGTCCGGGCCGGTGTCGGGTCGGGGTGTCGCGCTGGTCATGGGCGTTTCCTTCCGCCGGGGTGAGCGTTCTTGATCTGTCCAGGGGTACGGCCCCGTGGCACCTGACGTTCACCGACGGCCCCGATCCTCGCCGCCCCGGCATGAGGACGGCGTAAGAGCCGGGCCCGGATCAACTCCCCGCGCATAGCGCCCAGGTGTGCACCCAGGACAGCAACTCCGGTGTGTGCAGGGCCGGTACCCACAGGTCGGCCCGCTGGGCGTCGTCGCCGTCCGGCCGGGGGCCGACCCCCAGCACGCGCAGCCGGGCACGGCGGGCCGACTCCACCCCGGTCAGCGAGTCCTCGACGGCCAGCGCCTCCTCCGCCCCGACCCCGCACAGCTTCGCCGCCCTCTCGTACACGTCGGGCCACGGCTTGGGGCGGACCGTGCCCGCGTCGCCGGCCGGGGCGGCGGAGGGGACGACGATGTGCTCGAAGTGGGCGCGCAGACCGGCCCGTTCGAGGCTCGCCTCCACCACCTCGGAGGGGCAGTTGCTCGCCACGGCCATCGGGAGCTTCCCGGAGAGCAGCCGTACGAGGTCGACGGCGCCCGGCATCGTCACGGGGTCGTCCTCGACGAGGTCGAGGAAGTGGTGGAGGAGGGCCGTGGTCAGGTCGGCGGTCAGTTCCGGCTTGTGCACCGCCTCGGCCATCAGCCGCCCGCAGTCGGCGTAGTGCACCCCCTTGGCCTGGTCGGCGAAGCCGGGCGGCGTCTGGAGGCCGAAGCCCCGGAAGGCCCGGCCACGGGCCTCCTGCCAGTGGCGTTCGCTGTCCATCAGCGTGCCGTCGCAGTCGAAGACGACGGCCTTGGGGGACCAGCCCAGCAGATGATGGCCCGTGGTGGACACAATGACCTCCCTGTAGCGGGCATTCCCGACATAGAGCGGGAAACGGAAACATCGTGGCCGCTACGTTATTTTGGAGCACAAAGTGAGGAAATGACTACAAAGAGTTATCGACGGTGCGGGGTTCAGGGGTGTATGCGCACCCGGCGCGGCCGGCGGCGGGACTGGTCGCCGCGGTGTTCAACGACATTGCGTCACAGCACAGTTGAAGAATGCTCACGTCCGTGCCGACTCCCGTGTCCGAAGCCGACGCTCTCGCTGCGAAGCACCGAAACGGTGGGGTTGCGCACCGTTTACCACTCGCGCGCGTTCATCCTCGAAAGAAAGGCGCAATTACCGCGCGAGTCTGGCTGCCGCCCGCTCCCGGCGCACGCGGGCGCACTACATTCTTCGGCGTCGGGAACGCTGAGCGAGGGTGGACGGGACGTTGCAGGAACGCGCCAGGGCAACGCGCCGGTCACTCCTGGAGGCCGCCGCCTCCCTCTTCGCCGAACGCGGGTACGCGGGCACCAGCGTCAACGACATAAGCAGCAGGTCGGGAAAGACGAGCGGTGCCGTGTACTTCCACTACGCGAGCAAGGAGGGCATCGCCCTCGCCGTCGTCCAGGATCGTTTCGCCACCTGGCCCGGGCTCGCCGCCCGGTACACGAACGACACGGTCCCGCCGATGGTCCGGCTCGTCGCACTGAGTTACGACATCGCCGAAGCCCTGGCCGAGGACCCCGTGACGCGCGGGGGCGCGAGGCTCTGGGCCGAACGTGACGTCATCAACGCCACGCTGCCCGACCCCTTCGCCCTCTGGACCGCCGCCGCCACCCGCCTGCTGGCCCAGGCGCGGGCGACCGGACAGCTGGCCCCGCATGTCCGCCCCGCACCCACCGCCCGCGCCCTGGTGCGCGCGTTCTTCGGCCTCTGCTCACTGACCGAGGCGCTGGAGGGCACCGCCACCATCACCGCCCGCCTGGCCGAGTGGTGGCACCTCACCCTGCCGTCCCTCCAGGCGGCACCCGAGCGCTGAGACGCACCGGCAACTCCCGCACACTGTTGCCCACGAAGCTGGCATGCCGCGGCAAGTCCTCATCCGGCACGGCCACCTCGAGGCCCGGGAAGCGGGCGAACAGCCGCTCCAGCGCGACCGTCGCCTCCAGCCGGGCCAGCGGAGCGCCCAGGCAGTAGTGGGCGCCGTGCCCCAGCGACAGGCCGCGCACGGCGTCGGCGCGGGCCGGGCGTGTGACGTCGAAGCGGTCGGCATCCGGGCCGTGTGCCGCCGTGTCGCGTCCGGCGGCGGAGTAGCCGGCCAGGACCGGAGTGCCCGCCGGGATCTTCGTACCGCCGACGATGAGGTCCCGTACCGGGTAGCGGAACGGGAAGTAGCTCACCGGGGAGTCCCAGCGCAGGGTCTCCTCCACCACGTCGGCCCAGCTCGCCGTCCCGGAACGGACCAGGGCGAGCTGGTCGCGGTGGGCGCACAGGGCGCGCACGGCGTTGGTGATCAGGTTCAGGGTGGTCTCGTGCCCGGCCACGATCAGCAGCACCAGCGTGCCGATCAGCTCCTCCTGCCCGAGCCGGTCACCGCCCTCGTCCCGGGCGGCGATGAGGGCGCCGGTCAGGTCGTCGCCGGGGTGCGCGGCCTTGCCGGCGGCCATCTCGGCCAGGACGGCGACGAGTTCGCGGTTGGCGGCGAGCGCGGCCTCCGGTCCGATGTCGGTGGCCACCACCTGGTTGCTGAGCCGGTGCAGACGGTCCCGGAACCGCTCCTCCACACCGAGGAGTTCACAGATGACGCCCATCGGCAGGGGCAGTGCGAAGCGCTGCCGGAGGTCGACCACGCCGTCCGCCGCCCCGAGACCGTCCAGCAGCGCGTCGGTCAGCTCCTCGACGCGCGGCCGGAGGCCCTCCACCCGGCGCGGGGTGAAGGCCCGGCTGACCAGGGACCGCAACCGCCGGTGGTCCGCCCCGTCCGCCGTGGTCATGCCGCGCACGGTGGCGAACGTCCGCAGCGGCCAGCCCGGTGCGATCCGGCCCTCGCGCAGTGCCTTGAAGTGCCTCACGTCCTTCGCCACCTCGGGATGCTGGAGGAACTCCCGCAGCGCGTCGTGGCCCAGGACGGCCATCCCCTCAATTCCGCCCGGCAGTTCGACGGGCGCCACCGCGCCGAGGGCCAGCAGGCGGGCGTTGTCGGCGTGCGGGCAGCCCCCGGCGGGGTTCAGCCGGTGCGGGGCCGCGGAGGGCGAGGTCTCCATGGTGCTCCTGACGGTCGTACGGCCGGGAGGGGTGCGCCGCCGATCGTAGGGGCGGCGGGTCAGCCGAGGTAGTGGGCGCGGCCGTCGTCGTCCAGCTCGAAGGGGCCGTCGGGGATGACGCGGAACTCGTCGCCCTCCGGGTCCGCCGTCACCAGGAACCCGCCCTCGTCGTACTCCGTCAGCCGGCGCCCGCCCAGCGACTCGACGCGCTGCTGCCCGACGGCCGGGCCGACGGCGGTGACGTCGAAGTGCATCCGGTTCTCGCCCGCCCTGGGGCCGTCCGCCCGCTGGAACCCCAGGCCCAGGCCGTCCTCCCGCCGCAACCACACGTACGGGCCCGTGCGGCCCCCGACCGGCCCGCCGAGCAGCCCGGACCAGAACGCGGCGAACGACTCGGGGTCGGTGGCGTCGACGACGAGGGCGTTGATCCGCGGCACGGTGTTCGTCATGGGCCGATACTGCCGGGAGAAGCCGGAACGGGGGCGGGGCGCGGCGTCGTACGCGGGATAGCCTGGGCGGATGCTCACCGAAGTCACCGCCACCCGGTTCGTCACGCCCCTGCGTGAGGGCGGCTCGCTGCCGGGGCTCGTCGAGGCCGACGACCTCGGGCTCTACGTCCTGAAGTTCACCGGCGCCGGGCAGGGCCGCAAGACCCTGGTCGCCGAGGTGGTCTGCGGGGAACTCGCCCGGCGGCTCGGATTCCGGGTGCCCGGCCTGGTGACCGTCGGGCTGGACCCCGTGCTCGGACTGGGCGAGCCCGAGCGGCAGGTGCAGGACCTGCTGCGGGCCAGCGGCGGCGCCAACCTCGGCATGGAATTCCTCTCCGGCGCCCTCGGCTACGACCCGCTGGCCTTCCCCGCCGACCCCGAGGAGGCGGGCCGGATCGTCTGGTTCGACGCGCTGGTCAACAACGTCGACCGCTCCTGGCGCAACCCCAACCTCCTGGTGCAGGGAGGCGGGCTGTGGCTCATCGACCACGGCGCCACCATGATCTGGCACCACAACTGGCCTTCCGTGGACGCCTCCGCCGCCCGGCCCTACGACGCGGCCGACCACGCCCTCGCCCGCTTCGCCCCCGACGTCACCGCCGCCGCGGCCGGCCTGGCCCCCCTGGTCACCGAGGACCTGCTCGCCGAGGTCACCGCCCAGATCCCCGACGCCTGGCTGGCCGACGAGCCCGGTTTCGACACCCCCGACGACCTGCGCCGTGCCTACGCGCGCCCGCTGCTCGCCCGCGCGGGCACCGTCCACGAACGCATCGCGGGCCTGAAGGAGAGCAAGTGAGCGAGCACCACATTCACATGGCCGGAAGTGTGGTCGAGCGCCACATCATCCGGGGCGGCCAGGGCGGGGACCGCGAGGTGTACGAGTACGCCCTGCTGCGGGTCGTGCCCCGCGTGGAGCGCGGCGAGCGGATCAACGCGGGTGTGATCGTCTACTGCCGAGCCCGGGGCTACGTCGGCGCCCGCACCCACTTGGACGAGGCCCGGCTGCTCGCGCTCGACCCGGACGCCGACGTCGCAGGGGTGCGCGCCGCGCTCGGCGCCGTGGAGCGGATCTGCGCGGGCGGGGCGGAGGCCGGGCAGGCGGCCGGCGACGACGCCGGGCGGCGTTTCCGCTGGCTGATCGCGCCCCGCTCCACGGTGGTGCGGCCCGGACCGGTGCACACCGGCCTGACCGCCGACCCGGTGGCCGAGACGGAGCGTCTGCTGGACCTCCTGGTGAGGTAATGGATCACACCACCCGGTGTCCCGTTGACACCGGGTGCCAGGGCTTCTAGCGTCACGGGTGCTGAAGGTACTAAGCGGTCGCTCACCGCACGGCGGGTCCGGTCCGGACCCGCCGGGTTCTCTCAAGGGCGAGGAGAAGCAGCAATGTCCACCACTGAACAGCGGGTCGCTGTGGTCACCGGCGCGGCGCGCGGCATCGGTGCCGCCACCGCCGTCCGGCTGGCCGCCGAGGGTCACGCCGTCGCCGTCGTCGACCTGGACGAGGCCGCCTGCAAGGACACCGTCGAGAAGATCACCTCGGCGGGCGGCAAGGCCCTCGCGGTCGGCGCGGACGTCTCCGACGAGGCGCAGGTCGAGGCCGCCGTCGCGCGGATCGCGGAGGAACTGGGCGCGCCCACCATCCTGGTCAACAACGCCGGTGTGCTCCGCGACAACCTGCTGTTCAAGATGAGCGTGTCCGACTGGGACACCGTGCTCGGCGTGCACCTGCGCGGCTCGTTCCTGATGACCAAGGCAGTGCAGAAGCACATGGTGGACGCGGGCTTCGGCCGGGTCGTCAACCTGTCCTCCTCCTCCGCGCTCGGCAACCGCGGTCAGGCCAACTACTCGGCCGCCAAGGCGGGCCTGCAGGGCTTCACCAAGACCCTCGCCATCGAGCTGGGCAAGTTCGGCATCACCGCCAACGCCGTCGCCCCCGGCTTCATCGCCACCGAGATGACCAAGGCCACCGCCGACCGCGTGGGCATGGGCTTCGACGACTTCAAGAAGGCCGCCGCCACCCAGATCCCGGTCCAGCGCGTCGGTGAGCCCGAGGACATCGCCAACGCCATCGCCTTCTTCACCGGCGAGGCGGCCGGATTCGTCTCCGGCCAGGTGCTGTACGTCGCGGGCGGACCGCTCGACTAGTGCGGTGACCGGGAAGGTTCACCGGCTCGCGGCGTCCGGCACGGCACCTCGCCGCGTTGTCGCGTCGCCCGAGTACATCCCGTACGCGGGCGGTGCTCCGCCTTGCGATGCACCGCACCGGACGCCGCGAGCTTTCCGGCAAACCCTTCCGGTCACAGCACCAGGGCCCATCCGGCGGATCACGGCGCGGGACGCGGGGTCCGGTGCCGTCTCTCGCGGCGTTGCCGTGGGTTGCCATGGCTCCGCCATGACGCCCTCCTCCGCCTCGCGGGGCACGGCACCGGGCCCTGCTCCCTGATCCGGCCCGATCCGGACGAAAGACCCTGGCCGGTCCGCACCCCGAAGAACCTGGAGCACACGGACATGACTGAACTCCCCGCACTCTCCGGCAAGGCCGCGCTCGTCACGGGCGCCAGCCGGGGCATCGGCTACGGCGTCGCTGAGGCCCTGGTGGCGCGCGGTGACCGCGTGGTCATCACCGGCCGCAACGAGGAGGCGCTGAAGGAGGCCGTCGAGCGGCTCGGCGCCGATCGCGTCATCGGCGTCGCCGGCAAGGCCCACGACCTCGCCCACCAGACCGAGGCCGTCGAACGCGCCATGGACGTGTTCGGCCGCGTCGACTACCTGGTCAACAACGCGGGCACCAACCCGGTCTTCGGCCCCATGGCCGACGTCGACCTGGACGTGGCCCGCAAGGTTTTCGAGACCAATGTGATCTCGGCGCTGGGCTTCGCCCAGAAGACCTGGCACGCCTGGCAGCGGGAGAACGGCGGCGCGATCGTCAACATCGCCTCCGTCGCCGGAATCGCGCCCTCGCCGTTCATCGGCGCGTACGGCGTGAGCAAGGCCGCGATGATCAACCTGACCCAGCAGCTCGCGCACGAGTTCGCACCCAGGGTGCGGGTCAACGCGATCGCCCCGGCGGTCGTGAAGACCAAGTTCGCCGAGGCCCTGTACGAGGGCCGGGAGGAGGAGGCGGCCGCCGCCTATCCGCTCGGCCGGCTCGGCGTCCCCTCCGACATCGGCGGGGCGGCGGCCTTCCTCACCTCCGCGCAGTCCGACTGGGTCACCGGTCAGACGCTCGTCGTGGACGGGGGCATCTTCCTCAACGCCGGGGTGGGCTGACCCCGCCCGGCCGACGCCACCACGGGCGCCGCTCCCCTTCGGGGGAGCGGCGCCCGTGCGCTTTCCCGGCGGGTCCGCGGCCTGACAACGTAGTCATCCTGAGTCGATCAACACCCCATGTTTCAGGGGAGGTTCACGAGGTCCGGTGCTGCGGTATGGTCTGCCGACCTTGGTACGGCGGATCGAGGAGCGTGCGCGTGTTCAAGCGGAACAGAGTCCGGCGCAGGGTCGCGGCGGCCGTGTCCCTGACCTCCCTCATCACCCTGCTGCCCGGCTGCGGATTGCTCTCCGGCGGCGGCCCTGACGACAGCAGCCCGATCGTGGTGGGGACGACCAGCGCGCCGAGCACCCTGGACCCGGCGGGCGCCTGGGACGGCTCCTGGGAACTGTTCCGCAACGTCTACCAGACCCTCCTCGCCTACCCGAACGGCGCGACCACCCCCCAGCCGGACGCCGCCGAGAGCTGCTCCTTCACCGACTCCACCAGCCGCACCTACCGCTGCAGGCTTCGTTCCGGGCTGAAGTTCGCCGACGGCCACCCGCTCGACGCCGAGGCGGTCCGGCACTCCATCGACCGCATCCGCACCATCAACGCCCCGAGCGGCCCCGCCGGACTGCTGGAGGGGCTGGACCGGGTGCAGACCACCGGCGCGCGCGAGGTCGTCTTCCATCTGAAGAAGCCCGACGCCACCTTCCCGTTCGTGCTCGCCACCCCCGCCATGTCCCTCGTCGACCCGCGCGAGTACCCCGCCAACTCGCTGCGCCAGGACGGCGACGTGTACGGCTCCGGCCCGTACCGGCTGAAGTCCTACGACGAGGGCAAGCAGGCCGTGCTGGTGCGCAACGACCGGTACGAGGGCTTCGCCGAGCGGGAGAACAAGGCGGTGACCATCCGGTACTTCCAGGACTCCGCCGCGATGGTCCAGGCACTGCGCGACAAGCGGATCGACGTCACCTACCGGGGACTCGCCGCGCACGACATCCTCACCCTCCAGCAGCAGTCCCCGGCCGGACTGCAACTGGTCGACGGCACCGGCACCGACATCAGCTACCTGGTGTTCAACCCCAAGGACCCGTGGGCCGGGAACGTCGCCGTCCGCAAGGCCATAGCCCAGGTCGTGGACCGGGGAGCCATCGTGCACAAGGTGTACCGGGACACCGTCGAACCGCTGTACTCGATGGTCCCCAAGGGCCTGACCGGGCACACCACCTCCTACTTCGACACCTTCGGCGAACCCAGCGCCGGCAAGGCCCGCGCGATCCTCGCCGAGGCGGGCGTCAGACAGCGCGTCCCGCTCACCTTCTGGTACACCTCCGACCGCTACGGCTCCGAGACGAAAGTGATGTTCCGGGAGCTGAAGCGGCAACTGGAGGGCTCCGGGCTGTTCACCATCACCCTGCGCGCCCGCCCCTGGAAGACCTACGTCACCGGCTACCAGAAGGGCGAGTACCCGGTCTTCGGCCGGGGCTGGTTCCCGGACTTCCCCGACGCGGACAACTTCATCGCGCCCTTCGTCGGCGAGCACAACGCGCTCGGCACCCCGTACGTGAGCAAGAGGATCACCGGTGAGCTGCTGCCACGGTCGCGGGCGCAGGGGAACCGGGCCGAGGTGGTGAAGGACCTGACGGCCGCCCAGCGGATCATGGTGGACGACGCCCGGCTGATCCCGCTCTGGCAGGGGCGCCAGTACATCGCCGCGAGCGTGGACATCTCCGGCGGAGAGCAGGCTCTCGACCCCTCGACGATCATGATGATGTGGGAGCTCAACCGGAAGACGAGCTGGTGAGCGGCCTGCCCTCGGCGTTGTCAGTGGTCGCCTGTAGGTTCTGAGGCCTGGGAAGTGACCGCCGATCGTTAAGGGACCGACGTGACCGACATCGCCATGCTGCCCGAGTCCTGGCAGGGCGTTCTGGGCGACGAGCTCCAGCAGCCGTACTTCAAGGAGCTGACGGAGTTCGTCGAGGAGGAGCGGGCGAAGGGTCCCGTCTACCCGCCGCGCGAGGAGGTCTTCGCAGCGCTGGACGCGACACCGTACGACAAGGTCAAGGTGCTCGTGCTCGGCCAGGACCCGTACCACGGCGAGGGCCAGGGCCACGGGCTGTGCTTCTCGGTGCGGCCCGGTGTGAAGACCCCGCCGTCGCTGCGGAACATCTACAAGGAGATGCGCGAGGAGCTCGGCCTGCCCGTCCCGGACAACGGCTATCTGATGCCGTGGGCCGAACAGGGCGTCCTGCTGCTCAACGCGGTGCTCACCGTCCGCGCCGGTGAGGCGAACTCGCACAAGGGCAAGGGCTGGGAGAAGTTCACGGACGCGGTGATCCGCGCGGTGGCCTCCCGTCCCGACCCTGCGGTCTTCGTGCTGTGGGGGAACTACGCCCAGAAGAAGCTGCCGCTGATCGACGAGACGCGGCACGTGGTGGTCAAGGGCGCGCACCCCTCGCCGCTCTCCGCGAAGAAGTTCTTCGGCTCCCGCCCCTTCACCCGGATCGACGAGGCCGTCGCCGCGCAGGGCCACGAGCCGATCGACTGGCGCATCCCCGACCTGGGCTGACCGGGGACCGGGCAGGCGGTCTCACCGTCCCGTGCGGGGCCGCCTGCCCGGAATCGCCGCCGGCTGCGGTTAGCGTCGGTGGCGGACGGCCGACGAGCGGCCGGAAGACGGGTCCGGAGGGCGCGGTGGCGGAGCGACAGGAACAGACGGCGCCCGACGCCCTGCTCACCCGGATCGGGCAGACCGTGATGCTGCACCGCGGCGGCGACCGCGAGGAGGCCCGGCGCAGGCTGCTCGAGCTGTGGGCCGAGGCGGCGGAGTCCGGCGACCCGCTGCACCGCTGCACCCTCGCCCACTACCTGGCCGACACCCAGGACGACCCGGTGGACGAGCTCGCCTGGGATCTCAGGGCGTTGTCGGCGGCCGACGAACTGACCGACGGCCGCCCAGGCGCCGATCCGGCGAGCGTGCGTGGCTTCTACCCCTCGCTGCACCTCAGCCTCGCGGCCGACTACCTCAAGCTGGACCGCGCCGACGCCGCCCGCACCCACCTCCGCCGCGCCCGCCGCGCCGCCGACACCCTCCCCGACGACGGCTACGGAACCGGCGTCCGGGCCGCGATCACCCGCCTGGAACTCCGCCTCCCCGACACCGGCCCCTCCGAGGGCGAGGGCTGGGGGCCGCCGAGACAGCGACCGACGCACTAACGCCCGTACGCCCGCTCGCAGATGGCCGACTGCGGGCTGTTCCTGGGCCAGCCGCCGTACTTCTTGCCCAGCGCGCACACGTTCGGGATCCGCGGCACCGCGCGGGGCACGCGCGGGGGCTCGGTGCGCTGCCGCTCCGGGTACACCGGGCGCGGGGCGGGTGCGGCGGGGGTGCGCCGGGACTCCGGCACGGCGGCGGGCACCGGGCGGTGCGGCTCCCCGGCACGAGGGGAGGGCCCGGTCCGTTCCAGCGCCTCCTGGCCAGGCTCCTGGTCCATGCGAGGCAGCGCGCTCCCGTCCGGCCGGGCGGCCGCCGCCCGCGAGGGCGGGCCTCCAGGCCCCGAAGCGGGCACCGCCGGCCCGTGCACGGTCATACACCCGGTCAGAGTCGTGACGGCCACCAGCAGCGCCGCGGCAGACGAAGTTCGATCCACCCGCCCACTCTGCGCACCCCGTCGCCCGCCATCCACCTCCGACGGGCCCACGATGCCCCACACGAGTGATCTCTCGCCCCACGGGGAGGGCGTGGCGCGGACACAGGGTGACGCGCGCCCGGCGGCCGAGCACCTCTCCGGAGCAACTGCCGCCGACTGATCCGTACTTCGTCCGGGCTCGGCGACCGTCCTGTGCCAAGGTCCGCCTGCGGTGCCGTCGCCGCGCTTCCCGGTACCGTCGCCGCTCGGCGCCCGCCGTATGCTTCCGAGAACGAGAACGAGAACGAGAACGAGAACGAGAACGCGGAACAGGGGCAGGGAGAAGACACGTGAAGGTCGGCTGCATCGGACTCGGCGACATCGCGCGGAAGGCGTACCTGCCGGTCCTCGGCTCCCAGCCCGGCCTCGACCTCCACCTCCAGACCCGCACCCCCGCCACGCTCGCCGCCGTGGGCGACTCGCTCCGCCTGCCCGCCGGGCAGCGGCACGAGACGCTGGGCGCGCTGCTGGACGCCGGGCTCGACGCGGCTCTCGTGCACGCGCCCACCGCCGTCCACCCTGAGATCGTGACCCGGCTCCTGGAAGCGGGGGTCCCGACCTACGTCGACAAGCCCCTCGCCTACGAACTGACCGACTCCCAGAAGCTGGTGGAGCTCGCCGAGCGCCAGGACGTGCCGCTCTTCGTCGGCTTCAACCGCCGCTACGCCCCCGCCTACGCCCAGGTCCTGGAGCACCCGCGCGACCTGATCCTGCTCCAGAAGAACCGGGTGGGCCTCCCCGAGGAACCGCGCACGATGGTCCTGGACGACTTCATCCACGTCGTCGACACCCTGCGCTTCCTGGCCCCCGGCCCCGTGGACGACGTCACGGTGCGGGCCCGTACCGAGGGCGGGCTGCTCCACCACGTCGTGCTCCAGCTCTCCGGCGACGGCTTCACCGCTCTCGGCGTGATGAACCGGCTCAGCGGCTCGGCCGAGGAGATCCTCGAGGTCTCCGGACAGGACACCAAGCGCCAGGTCGTCAACCTCGCCGAGGTGATCGACCACCGGGGCCAGCCCACCGTGCGCCGCCGGGGCGACTGGGTCCCGGTGTCCCGGCAGCGCGGCATCGAGAGCGCCGTCCTCACCTTCCTCGACGCCGTCCGGGCGGGCGAACCGCTCAGCGCACGTGATGCGCTGGCGACCCACGAGCTGTGCGAGCGCGTGGTACGAGCGGCTCAGGCCTCCTCCGGCGCGGCCTGAGCACCCGTACGCCCTCCGTCACCGCCGGCACGGCCAGCACCAGCAGTGCGCCGTCCACCGGCCAGTCGCCGTGCCGCACGTAAGGGGTGACGCCGTGCGCCAGCGGTACGTCGTACACGCGGGCGGAGCTCGCGCCGGTGCCGAGCCGGGGGCCGACGCGTTCGCCGTCCGGGCCGTAGACCGCCGAGACGCCGGTCAGGGTGGCGTGCACCATCGGACGTCCTGTCTCGGCGGCCCGCAGCGCGGCCAGCGAGGCGTGCTGGCCGGGGGCCCAACTGCGCTGGAAGGACGAGGTGGCGGACTGGCCGAGGAGTACGTCGGCGCCGTCCTCGGTGAGGTGGCGGCCCATGTCGGGGAAAGCGGTCTCGAAGCAGATCAGCGGGCCGACGCGCAGGCGCCCGGCATCCATCACCACCTGTTCCGTGCCGCGGTGCCGGTCCTCTCCGGCCGCCTTCCCGACCGAGGTGGCCCAGCCGAGCAGGCCGCGGGCCGGTATGTACTCACCGAACGGGACCAGCCGCATCTTGTCGTACCGGTCGCCGGTGGGGCCGTCGGGGCCGATCAGGACCGAACTCTTGTAGATGCCGGGGCGGTCGGAGCGGCGGGCGTCGACGTTCACCAGGATCTCCGCGCCGGTCAGCCGGGACAGGGCGGCGATCCTGCGGGCCAGGTCGGGGCGGGCGCCCAGGTCGTGGCCGACGCTGCTCTCGCCCCAGACGACCAGGTCGGCGTCCCGGCCGGCCAACTGACGGGTCAGCGCCTCCTCCCGCGCGAACCGCCGCTCGGGACCCGCGTACACGCCCGGCTGGACGACCGCGACGCGTGCCCGCCCGTCCACGTCCGCGTGCGGTGCCCAGGCCCAGGCGGCGCTCGTCGCGGCGGCGGTGGCGACCAGGGAGGCGACGGCGGGGACACGGGAGGCGGGGACCACGAGCAGCACCGCCAGTGCCACGTCGACGGCGACCACCAGGAAGCTGAGCAGCCACACCCCGCCCACCGAGGCGAGGCGCAGCGCCGGTCCGACCTGCCACTGGGTGGCGCCGAGCATGCCCCAGGGGCCGCCGAGACCCTGCCAGGAACGGACCAGTTCCACCGCCAGCCAGGCCGAGGGCAGGACGAGCAGAGCGGCCGAGGCACGCGCCGGGGAGGGGGTGCCGCCCAGGAAGCGGCGCACCAGCCAGCCCCACGGGGCCCAGAGCACGCCCAGCAGCGCGGCTATCAGGAAGAGGAACACGTGCAGGCTCGGCAGCAGCCAGTGGTGCACGGCCACCATGAAACCGAGCCCGCCGCACCACCCGTCGAGCGCCGCCCGGCGCCCGGTCGGCGCGGTACGGGCCAGCGCGATCCAGGGCAGGAGGGCGACATGGGCGAACCACCACAGCGAGGGCGCCGGGAACGCGAGCACGGGCAGTGCGCCCGCGAGCGCGGCGGCACCGGAGCGGGGCCAGGGGGAGTCCAGCAGCCGGCCGAACGGCCTCGCGCACCTCATCCGGAGTCTCCCTCCCCAGGGTCCTCACCTCAGTGTGCGCGCCTTCCACGATCAACGACAGGGGACGGCGGACGACAATAGGGTGGCAGACGGAAGCGAGGTGGCCGAGTCTGGTCCCATGATCGACCAACCCGCCGCGCCCGAACCGAAGTTCCGCATCCGCGCGGCCCACACGCCCACCACGCTCACGGTGTACCAGGCGTACCGGTCCGGGATCGGCGTGCCGGCGGCCCGCGAGGGGCGCTTCCCGGCGGCTTGGAGCCGGTCCCGTATGACGTGGATCAAGCCGTCGTTCCTCTGGATGATGTACCGCTGCGGCTGGGGCACCAAGGAGGGCCAGGAGACCGTGCTCGCCGTGGAGATCACGCGCGCCGGATTCGAGTGGGCGCTGCGGAACGCCTGCCTCTCCCACCACGTCCCCGCGCTGCACGGCACCCCGGCCGACTTCAGGCGCGCCTTGCGCGAGGCGCCGGCGCGGGTGCAGTGGGACCCCGAGCGGGACCTGCGCCTCGCACCCCTGCCCCACCGCTCCCTCCAGCTCGGGCTCACCGGAGAGGCGGCCGCGCGGTACGCGGACGAGTGGATCGTGGGCATCCGCGACGTGACTCCGCTGGCGCGTGAAGTCCACGGGGCGGTCCGGGCCGGGCGCGTCGAGGAGGCGGGCGCGCTGCTGCCGGAGCAGTCGCCGTACCCCGTGCCGGAGGGGCTGCTGACTCACCTGGGCGCGTAGATGACCGGGGCGGGGCACCCGCACTTACCCTGGCGACCATGATTCGCGCTGCGGTCTTCGATGTCGGTGAGTGTCTGGTGGACGAGACGACGGAGTACGGGACCTGGGCCGACTGGCTGGGCGTGCCCCGGCACACGTTCTCGGCTGCGTTCGGCGCGGTGGTGGCCCAAGGGCGGGATCACCGCGAGGTGTTCGAGGAGTTCCGGCCCGGCTTCGACCTCGCGGCGGAACGGGAGCGGCGGGCTGACGCCGGGATGCCGGAGGGGTTCGGAGAGTCCGACGTGTACGCCGACGTCCGCGACACCCTGGCCACCCTCCGCGCGGACGGCCTCTGGCTCGGCATCGCCGGCAACCAGGACGCCCACGCCGCCCGCCTCCTGCGGCAACTCTTCGCCACGGACGTCGACCTGATCGGCACCTCGGCCGAGTGGGGAACCGCCAAGCCCGACCCCGCCTTCTTCGCCCGACTGACCTCCCTGGTCCCCGCGGAACCGGACGAGATCCTCTACGTGGGCGACCGCCTCGACAACGACATCCGCCCCGCGGCGGCGGCCGGCCTCCACACGGCGCTTCTGCGCCGCGGCCCCTGGGCCGGACTGACCTGGCCCACGAAGGACGCCCGGCGCCTCCCGCTGTTCCGCATCGAGAGTCTGCTGGAACTGTCGGGCCTGATCAGGGGGTTCAACCGTTCGGCATGAGAGCGGTCAGCCCGCCGACTCCGCCGCGTGCGGCGTGACCAGGGCGATGATGACGACGCCCAGCGCCACCCGGTAGTAGACGAAGGGCATGAAGCTCCTGTTGGAGATCCACTTCATGTTCGGCAGTACGGTGACAGCGGCGACCACGGCCCACAGCCCGTCCCAGTGCAACTGCGGATCGTGGAATCGGGCGTGCACCCTGGCCCGACGGCGCGCTTCCCGCTCGGATCGGTGGTACTGGTGGCCGTCCCACCAGTACCCCGTCGCCATGCGGGTGACCGGGAACGGGCCGGCAAGACACCTCGATCCGCAGGCCGAGCCGGTGTTCCGTGCGTCGGCGTGCGGCCTTTGCGAACGCCCTGCTGGTCAACGCGTGCACGACCCAGGCGGCCATGGCCATCCACAGAATGACGACCAAGGTCTCCCCGAGAGTCGCCAACGCCCGGACGACCAGGGGAGCGGTGGCGAGCCCCCGGACCAGGAATAGGCCACCTGGGAGCCGCCCATACCGACGACCACCGCCACAACGGCGAGCAGGCTGGTGAGTCCGGTCAATACCAGGGAACGGTACACTCCCTGCGCAGCTTCGACGTACCAGCGCAAGGGGCCGCTTCCCGCAGGCAGCCTCATTCGCCCCATCATTTCGCCACGGCAACGTGCCAGCCGGGAATCGATCCCCGGCATACGGAAGAACGTACGTCGGCCGAGCCGCGCGAGGTATCCCGCTACGCCCCCTGAGCGGTGGGCCTAGCCCCACTTGACCATCGGGTGCCGGCTCGACGGCGGTGCCGCACAGCATCCGACCGCAGGGGCGGGGTCAGACCGCGGGGATCGTCACCGCGGTGGCCACCAATCCCTGGCCGACCGTCCATCGTCCCTGGAAGTGCCCGAGCCGACGGCCGCCGACGAGCGGTCCGGGAACGAGCAACTCGGCGCGGAAATGGCCACATGACACCGCTCCGGGGTCCGCATGGACCTCGATGTCCGCCTCCTCGAAGCCCAGCCACTTCCCGGTCAGGGGAAACCAGGCCTTGTAGACGGACTCCTTCGCGCTGAACAGCAGCCGGTCCCAGTGGACGGCGGGCCGCTGCGCGGCCAGCAGCACCAGGCGCTCCCGCTCCCGTGGCAGGGAGACGACGTCCAGGACGCCGTTCGGGAGCGGCCCATGGGGCTCGGCGTCGATGCCGAGCGAGACGAGGTCGGTGGTGCGGACCAGGGCGGCGGCGCAGTAGCCGTCGCAGTGGGTCATGCTGCCGGCCAGGCCTGCGGGCCATACCGGTGCGCCGCGCTCACCGGGCAGAAGGGGCTGCGGAGGCACACCGAGCTTGGCCATGGCGCGGCGGGCGCAGGCGCGCACTGCAGCGAACTCGCGCCGGCGCGTCTGCACGGCCTGCGCGACGACCGCGACCTCCTCGGGATACAGCGGGGCCTGGTCGGCCCCGTCGTCGCCGAATGACTCCACGGCCACCACCGAGTCCGGGAGCAGCTCAACGATCAACGGTTCCGACCTCCAGCGGCAATATGCGGCGCAACTTGCCCGGGGGGTGCGGGCGACTGCGCCACTCGCGGGGATATCCCACGGACACCTCTTCGAAGCGGACACCCTCGTGCCAGGTGGTCCGCGGGATGTGGAGATGCCCGTAGACCATGGCGGCCACGCGGAATCGGCGGTGCCAGTCCGCGGTCAGCCGGGTGCCGCACCACATCGCGAACTCGGGGTACCACAGGACGTCCGTGGGGTGGCGATCGAGCGGGTAGTGGTTGACGAGCACGGTGGGCAGGTCGCCGGGGATCGCAGCGAGTCGGAGTTCGGTCTCGGCGACGCGGGCCCGGCACCAGGCCTCGCGGCTGGGGTACGGGTCGGGATGCAGCAGATATTCGTCGCTGCAGATGACGCCCGTGCCGCGCGCGTGGGCCAGCCCCTCGTCCTTGGTGGTGCAGCCGGCGGGCAGGAAGCTGTAGTCGTACAACAGGAACAGCGGCGCCACGACGACCGGGCCGCCGGGCCCGTCCCAGACCGGGTAGGGGTCCTCGGGGGTAGTCACGCCCATGTCACGGCACAGGTCCACCACGTACTGGTAGCGGGCGGTGCCGCGCAGAGTGACGGTGTCTTTCGGGTGCGTCCACAATTCGTGGTTGCCCGGGGCCCAGATGACCTTCCGGAACCGGCCGGCGAGACTCTTGAGGGCCCAGCGGATGTCGGTCACGGTCTCGGCGACGTCCCCGGCCACGAGCAGCCAGTCGTCGTCGGAGGTGGGGCGCATGCTCTCGACGAGGGCGCGATTCTCCTCGTAGCCGATGTGGAGATCGCTGATGGCCAGCAGTTGCCCGGTACTCCTGGCCGCCGATGTCACCGTTCGTCCCCTCCCGTCGACGTGAATGGCACTACCAGAACACATCCCACAGCGTTCGGACCAGGCCGTCGGGCGTCAATTGAACGAATCGAGTTGCCGGTTGCCGCATGAGTGGGGCTAGACCCACCGGTGAAGGGGCGTAGCGGGATATCAGACGGGGGGCGGCGATCGTAGCCTCTCCGGCGTCGGCTGCTCCTGCGGCCGGTCAGGTGAAGTGGGCGGGACACCAATGGGACGCCCGAGATAGTCACACCAGACATCAGGAGGACCCCATGCGCCACTCGGCACGTGTCGTTGCCTGCGTCCTCGTTCTTGCCGCTCCACTCGCATTGAGCGGCTGCGGCATGCCCGACAGTCTCGATGAGCGCTGTGCGGGAAGCTCGTGCACGGTTCACGTGCACTCCGGATCATCGATCAATCTCGAGAACCTTCAACTGAGCGTCAAAGAGGTGAGCGACAGCTCTGTCACGCTCGGTTCGCATGGCGTCAGCATGAAGGTGGGCAAGAACCTGGACCTCAAGTTCGGAGGCCATCGGTTCCACCTGGTGGCGGCCAAGAGCGGGACCGCGGACATCAAGATCAGGTAGAGAGCGAACTCGCCCCGGTGTTGGCTGGGTTGGGGCCCGCCGCCCAGTGCGGCAAGGGCCCCGGCGACCCGGTTCGGCGGCCACAGGAACTGCCGCTCGACGGGCAGGATGCGGTTGGCGGGCACCCGCCACAGCAGATCGGCGCTACTGTCGGTGAAGGCCCTCCACAATCGCACGCCGAGGAACTCCCGGTCCGCCAGGACCAGTTCGCCGGACTGGCAGGAGCGTGACAGGCGGCTGGCCAGGGTGACTTCGCCGGTGCGGCAGCCGGCCGGCTCGGCATCCAGCACGAGGTGGGTGCCCACCTCGATCAGGCAGGCCATCCGCACCTGGGGAAGGCTGGGTTTGTCGTGGCCGCGACCGTTTCGGGGACGGCCGAAGGCGGCCTCGTTCGCCGGGCTGTCGGCCACGTCCCAGCAGGTGCCGTCCACTGCCAGCAGCCGCAGCCCGCGCCAGAAACAACCCGGCGTGGCCTCGGTGCCCATCGGCCCTACGGTCGTGGCAAACAGCACCCGCAACGGCTCCGATCCCAGGCGCTGGCGGGCCCGAAACAGCGACGACTTCGCAGGGATATGCCACTCGCCCAACAGTCCCTGGCCACGACCTGATGCCGCATCACCTCCAGATACGGCGCCGGCGAGAACAAGGCAAGGGCGAGAAGGAAATACACCACCAACCGAGCCGACAGCAGGCGTACACGCCGCTCGTCACGACCGCAAGCGGCCACCACACGATCCACCAACCCAGGCCGATACACCCAGTTCAGCAGTCCTAGCCCGATAACAAGCCGGGTTCCAAGATGCACGTCCTGTCGGACGCGAACGGACTGCCCCTCCTCGTCGGCGTCTCGGGCGGCAACACCCACGACAGTGAAGGGCTGAAGCCGATGCTCGTGGGTCACCAAGCGAGACACGACCCTCACCGGGGCCGGTACTTCAAGCCTCAGCGCCTGCATGCGGACAAAGCCTACGACCGTGCCGACCTGCGGAAATGATTACGTGGCAAACGCGTCGGGGTCCGGCGCGCACGCAGGGTTTCGAGTCCAGCGAACGGTTGGGCCGTCGCAGGTGGGTGATCGAGCGCACCATGGTCGTGGCTGTCCGGCTACCGCAGACTCAGCACCCGCTGCGAACGCAATCCCTGTAACTACCTGGCCTTCCTCGAACTCGCCGCAGCCCTCTGCTGCTACAAGCGACTCCTCCGCCTCACCACGTAGGACACGGTCTTGGTACCCGTCCTTCGACGACTACCTCGTGGAGTCCGTCAAGAGTGACGCCATCGCCTACTGGAGCATCTCCGTCAACGGCACCCCGACCCCCGTGGGCGGCTGCCAGTTCAAAGTGAAGGCGGGGGACACGGTGGCGTTCACCTGGACGGCTCTCTGAGCCCTGCGCGGCCGGTGCTGCGAGGTGAAGGAGGACCGGGATCGAGCTGGGGGGAGTTTTTGGAGTTCCTTTGGGATCTCTTTAGGAAAGGGGTTGGATTCCCGGCCGTTCGGGTGTTCAACTGCATCGGTGTGCTTGGGGCCGCGTTGTTACGATCAAGCCCAAGAAGCTGGGTGAGGCGCCCGAGTATCGGGGGTTGGCAATGAGTGTCGATCACATAATTCGGCTCGACGAAATGCGTGGATACGGCTTTTCCCGAAGTCCAGGAACCACCGCGATGTGCCAGGCCCGCCTGAGTACGTAGGAGGGGTGACAGGGCTTCTGATGCCCCCCGTCCGGAGTTGACGGGGAAGCCCCTCGTCTCCGTATGCAGACCAGGGCCGGGTGCGCCCCCTCACAGCACCCGGCCCTTTCCGAGCCGGTCACCTTCGGAGCCATCGGCGGTGTCCTGACCGGCCGAGCTGGAGCCCGGCAGGTTCACCGATCTCGTGAACGAGCCAGTCACTCCATCGAGAAGGGGGTCGCCATGACCGAGCTGTCCACTCCGGCGGCGGCGCGTACGGGCCAGCGCTCACGGACGTGGTGCGCGGTGTGACCGGCGAGCAGATCGACATGGACGGGCGGGGCGGGACGGCAGGCCCATGGCCGCGAATCCGGAACGGCCCCTGTCGTGGCCGACTTCGAGCAGGGCGGCTCTGCGCCGCACATGCGTGGTACGTGCGGGAAACGCAAAAACCAGAGAGTAGGGAAAGTCATGGACGACAAGAGCGCTCCCAACGTGTTCCTTCGTGGCGGTTCAGGCACGTTCCTCTCTGATGAGGAACGGCTGCGCTATGTCCCCGATCTCGACGTTGAGAAGGTCAAGGTGCTCTGCGGCAATCGCTATGAACACTTCGAGGCCAGTTCCGAGACGACTCTCATCGGCGACCGCGCACTGAAGGTCTTCGAGTGGGCCCACTGCACATTTGTGGCGGAGTGACATGAATACCGAGACGTTGGAGTTCCAGGCCGAGGCGCGGCAGCTCTTGCAGGACGCCTTCCTGAGTGACCTGATCCCCGACGCCTCCGACGCCCTGGGTGACCGGCGCCTCGCCGGTCTCACGGACGACAGCCTCGGCGCCGTGAAAGACGTACGGCTGGCGCCCCGGCCGGCTCGCCGGCGTGCCTCGTCAGTGACGTCGAGGAGTCGGCCGTGACGGCCGAGCTGTTCACCGACCGCCTCACCCGGACGGTGTGATCGACTCGGTCGAGGCGCCTTCAGGGCACACCCCTGCCGTTCCGGCGTACGGGCAGGGCCCCGGGGAGAGTCCTGATCGTCCGGTTTGATCACGGGATCCCGTGGAAGGTGAGGATGGTTTCGAATTGGGTGTGGGCGCGTCGGCCGCCGGCGATGTTGGCCCAGCCGGCCCGGTGGAGGGTGGCTCGGGTGCGGTCGCGCAGGGAGCTCATGGCGGCGGGGGTGTGATGGCGGCGGACCTGGCTTGCGTCCTTGGCGAAGGTGACGTCCATGGTCCAGTGCACGGTGTTCTCGATGATCCGGCGGCCCCGTGCCCAGGCCGCGATCTCGGTGACCGCGTAGACGGTCTCCGTGCTCCACTTCTTGGCCCCGAGACGGCGACGCCGACGGCGGATGCGCACGACCTGACGCGCGTGCGGGACGAGCAGCCTGTCGACGGTGACGACCTGTACCTCCCGCTTCTCCTCGCGGCCATGTCCCCGGCCACGAGAGCGGTGAAGGACCGGCGTCTTGGACCAGGGCAGGTTTCTCAACTGCCGGGCGAGCGTGTGCTGGTTGTTCTTCACCGAGAGCAAGCAGTGGGCGCCTCGCTGTTCGACCAGGTAGCGGGCGTGCTCCTTTTGCGCGTGCAGGGCGTCGACGGTGACGGCGGCGTCGGCCAGGTCGCGATCGTCGATGGTGTCCAGGAGCGGGGCGGACTCGAGGATCTCGTTGGTCTTCGCGCCGATCTCGCACAGGGCGGCGGTGAGGGCATCGTCGTGGCGGACCGCGGTCATCACGAACACGCGACTGCCATCTGCGCGGACGGCGCCGCGCAGGCACTTGCCGTCCACAGCGAACGCCCCGCGCCGCGGCTGTGCCCGCCGCTGCGGATGGGGGCGAATGCGCGATGGGCGCGGCGCTGCTCGCGTTCCATGGTGCCGTCCGGGTTGCATGCCTGCACAGTCCAGGGAGCCAGCTGGGCGAGGCGGGCGAAGCCGGCTGTGGCGAGCGCACTGGGATCCACTTTGGCGAAGGCGTCACGCAAGGTCCGCTCTCCCGGCGCGCGGAAGCGCCCGGCGAACGGTTCGAACCGGCAGCCAAGACGGGCCAGGATCTCCTGGTCGCAGCGGCGCCCCCATTCCGCAATGGAGGCAAGGGAGTTGTGGCCCGCGCACGTCATCGCGCATACCCCCACCGCGAGCAGCGTGGCCAACTGGAAGCGCACTCCGCGCCGGTCTCGCGGATCGACCACGCGCGCCAGGGTGTCGAGCAGCCCGGGCGGCACCACCGTCTCGGCAGTCTGCGCAGGTGAGGGCGCTGTGCGAAGGGCCAAGGACGTCGGGGAGGATGGAGCAGCAGGCACGGCAACCTTGCGGGTCTTGAAGCGTAGGAAACCCCATGATCCACAAGTGCCGTGCTCGCCTCGTTCAGGGCCTTCGCCGACGCGCTACATGATCAAAACGGGACACACGGGCCTTCCCCTGGGCCTTGGGGAACAGCTCGGCGTGCTGCGAGCCCGTTCAGGAGCTGGAGGGAACAGCGTCCGCCGCGGAGGTGTGCCAGTTGGTGACGATCGGCTTCTCGACGGTGATGGTGCCGACCGGCAGGAAGACCGGGTTCGGATCGTCGCCGCCGGTGCCGACGATGATGCTGTTCAGCTCTTTGCCCCGTTTCCGCCAGTGCTCTTCGTGTTCACTCCGGCGTAGGCGGTGGTTCCCCCGCTCAGCGTGATCTGCTTGCCGGCGGACTGCTCCGCCGGGCCCGCCTCGGTGCCGTCGGATCCGAACGCCACCATTGGGAGCGCGGCGGGCAGGATGCAAGTGATGCCTGACTTGGCCTTCGCAATGATCAGGGTGTATCCGCCGGCCTGCGTCTCGGACGTGGTGCTCCAGGAAATGTCGTTGACGCCACAGATCTGCCCGACTTCGCCCTTCCCCCCGTTGCCGGAGCCGGAGCCGTCCTGGGTCCCTTTGCTCGCTCCGGCGGAATTCTCGGCGGCCGTACGGCTGTCGTCTGCGGTGGACGAACCGGATGCGGTGGTCGAGTTGCCGGAAGGAGTGGAAGAAGAAGCATTCTGCGAGGCGTCCGTGTCGCTGCCTCGGCAGGCGGTCATCAGCAGCCGGCGGTGATCGCCGCGGTGACGACGGCCTTGCGCAGGTGGCGGTTCATAAAGAGAAGTCCTTCCGGTGTGGGGAGTAGCGGGGTCGGCGGCGCTTGTGCCCTTCTCCCGCTCCATGATCATCATGAAGGCCCTAGGTCGCCATATGCACGCTCGTCCTCGCATCAGGACGTCGCCGCTGTACAGGCGTGACACAGCAACACATCGCTGATCACAAGCGGCCATGCTCTCGCTGCACTTGGGCCTGGCTGGGTGTCACGCGATCAGACCGGGCGAACCCGACTCGCCTCGGAGTCCCGGGGCTACGGGATGTTCATCTTCGTTTAAGTCGCACAGCCATTGCGGTGCCATTCTTTTCAGGCAATGGCTCGGTTGACCATGGGTGTTCAACTGTCATATCCGGGCAGTTGAACGGAGACCGGGAGGCGCGTGCGATGGTACACATTCTGGGTAGGGCACGTGGCCGCACGTTGCGTCGTCCCCATGGCCCGGTTACTGTTCCGAAATACGCGGCGACAATGAGAGGTGACGTACGTGGGGCACAAATTCTCCCTGGTTCTCAGCCGGGAAATCACCGATGAGGAATCGGACCTCCTGCGGGAGGCCGGATTCGCCGAAGCGGCTTTCCTGTCCGATTCGCTTCCGACTAACGCCGATCTCACCGTCACGAAGATAGAATTCGATGACACGGTGTCGCCGACCCTGGCCGAGGCGATCGAATCAGCTCTGGAGACGGTGAAGAAGGTCCCTGACCTCACCGTGCCCGGCCTGAGCGTCCCGGCCGTGCCGAAGGAGTCTTCGCAAAACGAGCCGACCGTGCTGGTCGGAGAGGTGGTCGACTCGGCCGCCGTCGAGGAGCCGCCGGCCAAGAAGCGGAGGACGAAGAAGGCGAGCGCCTCGGCCGAAGTCGCGTAGCCGCTACGAACGCAGCGAAGCTCCGGCCGGCGGGAGTGACTCTCCGAGTCACTCCTCGACAGTCGGAGCTTCGCTGTGTCTGCCCGTTGGGCGACGTCACGGCTCCTTCGGCGGCAGGTGTTCAACCAGTGCGCCGTCGTGGTTGAACACCTGCCTGCGCCTGATCGGCTCCGTTCCGCCTCAGCTGTGTGGGCCGCGCGGCCTCCGGGCGGTTTCAAGTCAACCGCGAACACCGCACCGCCTGCATAAGCGCCTGCGTGATCTACTGACGACCACGCAAGCCATCAGGTGTTGCGAAAACCCCAAGAATCCGCCGGGGGGTTCTAGCGATCCCCGCAACACCCTGCAGTTCAGGGAGTTGCGGGGATCGTGAATTTTTGGGGAGTTGAAGGCAGGTTCTTCGAGGCGCTGGACCGTGAGAACGGCAGTGTCTCGGGTGCAATCCCCGGTCAGGGTCTGCGGCCTACTTGGTGCAATCCGGTCATTAATCCCGAACGAGGTGAACTCGAAGTGTCTGGAAAGTTCGTAAACGGGAGTTTATGTAAGGAATTCCAGAGATGTCACATAGGTAATGCTGTGCCGAAAAGAAGTCGCAAAAATGGATGGCGCACCCTGGAGGGAGAGATGAGGGGCTGTTAGCCTATTTGAGGAATCAAGGACTCCTGTTCGGCCTGTCCAGCGAATCTACCGGCATCGGGTGAGTGCGTGGACTCCGGCTTGTTCACGGGAGGCAGCTCGATGTGGTTTTACGGGGGTAAAAGATGAGCCTTGTAGGACACGATTTAATTCCGACTGGGGATAGTTTCAGGGGTGTTACTTCTGAAATTGTTTCTGTTCCGATCATGCAGGTGTTGCCTGGCGAATCGCCCCGTTTGGGAGGCGAGGACAAGGCTCACGTGGTGCGGCTGGCGGCGCTGGACTGCGCGCTTCCACCCATTCTTGTCGACCGAAAAACCATGAGAGTCATCGACGGTATCCACCGTCTGATGGCGGCCTCCATCAAGGGTCATAAGTTAATCGACGTCGAGTTCTTCGACGGCAGCTGTGAGGACGCATTTCTTAGGAGCGTCGAGGCGAACGTCGAGCACGGACTCCCACTGACGCACGCCGATCGCACGGCGGCAGCACTGCGGATCCTCAAGTCGCATCCGAACATGTCGGATCGTGCCATCGCGAAGTCCGCCGGCCTCGGCGCCAGGGCGGTGGCTGAACTACGCCGTTCATCCGATTGCGTGCCGAAGTCGGAGTTTCGCGTCGGGCGCGACGGTAAAGTCCGGCCGCTGGACGGTGCCAAAGGCCGGCTGCGCGTGGCGGAGCTCATCATGGAGAATCCGGATGCCTCCCTGCGCCAGGTGGCCCGGGTGGCCGGGGTCTCACCCGCGACGGTGCTCGACGTACGGCGGCGGCTGGAGCGCGGTGACGAACCGGTCCGGCGCCCCGAGGCCCCCGTCGACACCGAGGCGGCATCCCCGAAGGATCCCGGTTCGTTCCAGAACCTGTCCGAGGTTGTGCCTCAGTTGACGGCCACGCTCGAAAAACTCATGCGTGATCCCTCGCTGCGGCAGAGCGAGCTGGGGCGCCGGCTGCTGAGGATGTTCAAGGAGAACGTGTTGGGCGCCAAGGACATGACTGACATCGTTGCCTCAGTGCCCTCGCACTGCATCGAACTGATCATTCAGCTCTCTCGCCACAACTCGCAGATCTGGGACGAGTTCGCCGAGGAGCTGAAGCGGCGAGCGCAGGTCGGCAGGCCGCACTAGCCTGCGCGTTTCACGTGCCACGGTGTCCGGATCTTGAGCGGGAACGCGAAAGTGCCTTCTGAGCTGGGACGATGAGGCGTGTCTAAGGTCTGCGTCGTTCCAGCAGGAAGGCACTTTCTGCGTGCACACCACCAGGTCGCGCCCTGAACTCGTCGTCTCGTCCGACGGGCGCGGTGTGATCAACCACGCCGGATCCCGCCTGCTGGCCGATCTCGCCGATGCCACCGGCCTGACCGCATCCTTCACGGACGCGCTGCGCCGACTGCGGCCCCGCGGCACTGGACACAACCCGGGCAGGATCGCGGTGGATCTGGCGGTGATGCCCGCCGACGGCGGGGAGACCATCACGGACCTGGCTCTACTGCGCGATCAGGCCGAGGCGTTCGGTCCGGTGGCCTCCGCTTCGACCGCCTGGCGGCTGCTGGCCGGCATCGATCCTGCCGCCCTCGCGGCACTGCGGGTGGCCCCGCGCCGCCGCCCGCGAAGTCGCCTGGATGCAGGCCGCCGATACCGCCCCCGGGATACCCGCGGCCCACGCGGGCGGACGCGACCTTGCGGGCCTGGTCCTGGACATCGACGCCACACTCGTCACCTGCCACTCCGAGAAGGAACACGCGGCGGCCACCTACAAACGCGGCTTCGGCTACCACCCGCTGCTGTGCTTCCTGGACAACACCGGAGAAGCCCTGGCCGGAGTGCTGCGGCCGGGCAACGCCGGAGCCAACACCGCGGCCGATCACATCGCCGTCCTCGAGCAGACCCTGGCGCAGATCCCCGACGCCCACCGCCACGGCACCGACATCCTCATCCGCACCGACAGCGCCGGAGGCGCACGAAGGCATTCCTGACAGCCCGTCCCCCGGCGCCACTCTGTCCCTCGGCGCCGATCCGAACCCCGGCGTCAGTCCGATCCCCGCCCCTGCCCCGACCCCCTCGACGGCGCACGCCCCCGACGGGCCGTCACTCGCAGCACCCGCCCGACCGGCCTCCGGCGGCCCCGCGCGCTCGCCGCCGGCCTCTCCGCCCCCAGACCGACGGACGTCCCGGACACGCCCCGTAGGACACACCGCCGCCCCGGTCCGGATCGCGGCATCGCCCGGTGGGGCGTCAGCAAGACCCGGACGGGTCAAGCCTCTTGCCGGCTCCGGACCGGTGCGCGGGTGCTCAACCTCGCCGCTTCACCTCCTCCGGCGGACCGCCTTATGGTCGGCGTGTTTCCTCAGGCGGCGGGTGAAGCCTCCGTCGGCAGGTGCATCACTGTGATCGAGCCGGGGGGGCCGCCGGGCCGGCGTCCGTAAGGGGGCGTCCGGTTCTTCAGTGCCGTTGCCTGCGTTCACGGATCGGCGACGGCGCCCTGTGGCGCGGAGGGTTTCCGCACGCCCGGACAGGGCTTTCACGACTATGGAGGGTCGATCTGATGACCGCTGACCAGAACATCGAAACCGCGGCGATCAGCGCGCCAGAGATTGAGAAGGCGCTGCTGGCCTTCCTTGCTGGACATATCAGCTCGACGGTCGAGGTCGATCAGGACCTGTTCGGGACCGGGCTGGTCACCTCCATGTTCGCGATGCAGCTGGTGGTCCACCTGGAGGAGGCTTACGACATCGCGATCGTCGGACCGGAGCTGAACATCGACAACTTCCGGACGGTGCAGCGGATGACGGAGCTGGTGCTCAGGCTGCGCGCGCAGGAGGGCGTGACCCAGGGTGGCTGAGACCCTGTCGGAGCGGTTCGCCATGGTCGACGGGCTGGTCGGTGACCAGCCCGGGGCCTGGGACGTGGCCGGTGAACTGCCGTGTGACCTGCTCGTCGAGCTGGGCGCGGCGGGCATTCTGTGCGCGGAGGTCCCGGAGTCCTTCGGGGGGCTGGGTCTCAGCAGCGCCGACAACGGGGCGCTGACCGCGCACGTGGGGCGGCACTGTAGTTCCCTGCGGAGCATCATGACCTCGCAGGGCATCGCCGCCGCGACGATCCGCCGCTTCGGCGACAAGGCGCAGCGCACCCGCTTCCTCGGCGACCTGACCGGCGGACAGCTCGCGGCGGTCGCGTTCAGCGAACCCGACGCGGGCAGCGACCTCTCCGCCATGCGGACCAGCGTCGTCTCCGACGGCGACACCGTCGTCGTCAGCGGCGAGAAGAAGTGGACCACCGGCGCCCGCTACGCCGACCTGCTGATCGTCCTCGGACTGGACGCGAACGGCGTCGGAGCAGCCGTCGTCGTTCCCACCAACGCCCCCGGCGTCCACCTGGACCTGGTGCAGAGCCCGCTCGGCTGCCGGGCGGCCGGGCACATGAACCTGCGTCTCAACGAGGTGCGGCTGCCCGCGTCGTACCTGCTCGGCGGGGGCGGCCAGGCGCTGGGCATGCTGTTCACCACCGCGCTGTCCTACGGCCGGATGTCGGTCGCGTGGGGCTGCGTCGGGATCATCCGGGCCTGCCTCGACGCCGCGACCCGGCACGCGGCGACCCGCACCCAGGGCGGACTGCCGCTCTCGGACCGGCAGTTGGTCTCCCGCCACCTCGCCGACCTGCTGGTCGCCGAGCAGGTCTCCACGCAGATCTGCGCGAACGCCTCCCGCAGCTGGGACGCAGGCTCCCCGGACCAGGCCGTCGCCGCCGTACTCGCCAAGCACGTCAGCGCCGGCCACGCCGCACGCGGCGCCGCCACCGCCGTGCAGGTACTCGCCGCGGCCGGCTCCCAGGACGGCCACGTCGTCGCCCGCGCCTACCGGGACGCGAAGCTGATGGAGATCATCGAGGGCAGCAACGAGATCTGCCAGCTCATCCTGGCCGAGCACGCGCTGTCCCTGACCCGGTAACCCGCACCGCAGGACAAAACCCCACGCAAGCTCGCAGGAGGATCCGTGTCCGACAAGCCGACCCTGGTGAAGTGCCTGGTCTGGGACCTGGACAACACGCTGTGGCAAGGCACGCTGCTGGAAGACCCCGACGTCGAACTGTTCGAGCAGGCCCGCGAGGTGATCGAGACGCTCGACTCCCGGGGGATCCTCCAGTCGATATCCAGCAAGAACGACCACGACCTGGCCTGGGAACGGCTGGAGAAACTCGGCCTGACCGAGTACTTCCTGCACCCCCAGATCAACTGGGGCCGCAAGTCGGACTCCGTGACCGAGATCGCCGAGCAGCTCAACTTCGCGATCGGGACCATCGCCTTCATCGACGACCAGCCCACCGAGCGCGCCGAGGTCGAGTTCGGCGCGCCCGAGGTGCGCTGCTACGCCGCCGAGCAGCTCACGGAACTGCTGGACCTGCCCGAGTTCAGCCCCGAGGTCGTCACCGTGGACGCCCGGCGGCGCCGCGAGATGTACCAGGCCGGCTCCCGCCGCGAGGCCGAGAAGGAGTCCTTCAACGGCCCCGACGAGGAGTTCCTGCGCTCGCTCGACCTGGTCATGGAGATCAAGCGGGCGGACGGTGAGGACATCACCCGGGTCGAGGAACTGACCCTGCGCACCAGCCAGATGAACGCCACCGGCGTCCACTACTCGGACGAGACGCTGCGCGCCCTGCTGACGGACCCGAAGCACGAGGTGCTGACGGTCAACCTCACCGACCGCTTCGGCCCGCACGGCGCCGTCGGCGTGATCCTCCTCGAATACGGCGAGACGGTCTGGCGGCTCAAACTCCTCGCCACCTCCTGCCGCGTCGTCAGCTTCGGCGCCGGAGCGGTGCTGCTCAACTGGCTCGTGGACCAGACCGCCCGAGGCGGGGCGCACCTGGCGGCCGACTTCCGGCGCACCGACCGCAACCGGATGATGGAGATCGCCTACCGGTTCGCCGGATTCACCGACGACCCCGGCGACCGCCCGATCCCGCAGTCGGTCCCGGCCGAGCCCGGAGCCGACGGCATCCAGGTGCTGTACCTGGCCGCCGACCGCCGCGAGGGCCCCACGACCATGACCGTGATCGCGCCCGAACTCGGTCTGGTCTGACAGCAGTACCCACGCCGCCGAAGCGACTCGGCGGCGCGGGCGGTGGCCGGTCCTCCGTATGCGTTCCACATATCAAGCCCGAATGGTGCTCTGCTGCGCACTCACACACGGCGCGCCGATCGGCGTCTTGAGCTGAATGCCGAGCCGTGCACCGATCCCAGTTTCGTGTGCAGGGAAATCCAGGGAGCACCAGAAATGAGCGAGTCCGAGAAGGCCGTCACGGCCGAGCCGCTGGCCGTCGTCGGCATGGCCTGCCGCTACCCCGGCGGAGTCAGATCCCCCGAAGACCTGTGGCGGATCGTCGCCGACGAGCGCGACGTCATCTCGCCCTTCCCGGAAGACCGCGGCTGGGACGTCGCGGCCCTGTACGACCCGGACCCGGACGTGCCCGGCCGCAGCTATGTCAAGCGCGGCGGGTTCCTCCACGACGCCGCCGACTTCGACGCGGCGTTCTTCAGCGTCTCCCCGCGCGAAGCCGTCTCCATGGACCCGCAGCAGCGCCTGCTCCTCGAAGTGTCCTGGGAGGCTCTGGAGCGCGCCGGCCTCGACCCGGCCGCCCTGCGCGGCACCCGCACCGGCGTGTACATCGGCGCCGAGGCCCGCGAGTACGGCCCCCGGCTGTCCGACGCGCCCGACGGCATCGAGGGCTATCTCCTCACCGGCACCGCCGGCAGCGTCGCCTCCGGCCGCATCTCCTACACGCTCGGCCTGCGCGGCCCGGCCGTCACCGTGGACACCTCCGCGTCCAGTTCCCTGGTCGCCCTGCACCTCGCCGCGCAGGCGCTGCGCCGCGACGAGTGCTCGATGGCCGTCGTCGGCGGCGCCTCCGTGATGTCCACCCCCGGCAACTTCATCGCCTTCAGCCGCCTCAAGGGCCTCGCCCCGGACGGCCGCTGCAAGGCGTTCTCCGACGACGCCGACGGCACCGTCTGGTCCGAGGGCGTCGGCGTCCTGCTGCTGGAGCGCCTCTCGGACGCCCAGCGGGGCGGCCACCGCGTGCTGGCCGTCATTCGGGGCACGGCTGCCAACTCGGACGGCGCCAGCAACGGACTGACCGCACCCGACGACCGCGCCCAGCGCGCCGTCATCCACGCCGCACTCGCCGACGCCGGGCTCGAACCCGGCCAGATCGACATCGTGGAGGCGCACGGCACCGGCACCCCGCTCGGCGACCGGACCGAGGCCCGCTCCCTGATCGCCGGCTACGGCGGCACCAGACCGGACGGGCGCCCGCTGTACGTCGGCTCGGTCAAGTCGAACATCGGCCACACCCAGGCCGCGGCCGGCGTGGCCGGCGTCATCAAGACCGTCATGGCCCTGCGCCACGGCGTCATGCCCCGTTCCCTGCACATCGACCACCCCACGGCCGAGGTCGACTGGGCGGCTGCCGCAGTCCACCCCCTGACCGAGGCCCGCCCCTGGCCCGACCTGGACCGCCCCCGACGCGCCGGCGTCTCCTCCTTCGGCATCAGCGGCACCAACGTGCACACCATCCTCGAACAGGCCCCCACCCCGGCAGACGCCGCTTCGGCCACGCCGGACGAGCCGACCGCGTTGCTGGTCTCCACCCGCACCGAGCAAGCCCCCGACCCGGCCGACGCCGCTTCGGCCACGCCCGACGAGCCCACCGCCTGGCTGGTCTCCAGCCGCACCGCCGCAGGGCTGGCCGAGCAGGCGGCCCGGCTCGCCGCGCACCTGGACCGGCATCCGGGACTCGACCCCGCCGCCGTCGCTTGGTCTCTGGCGACCACCCGGTCGACGTTCGAGCACCGCGCCGCGATCACCGGCGCAGGCCGGGACGAACTGCTGTCCGGGCTCGCCGCGCTGGCCGAGGGCGGCCCCGCAGCCGGACTGGTCGCCGCGCAGGCGCAGCCGGCCGGCCGGGGGAAGACCGCCTTCGTCTTCCCCGGCCAGGGTGGCCAGTGGCTCGGTATGGGTCGTGAACTCGCTGCCGCGTCACCGGTGTTCGCCGCGCGGCTGGCCGAGTGCGCCGCCGCGCTGGAGCCCTACGTCGACTGGTCGCTGGACGAGGTGCTGGCCGGTGCCCCGGGCGCGCCCGAGCTGGAGGCCGCCGCTGTCGTGCAGCCCGCGCTGTGGGCCGTCATGGTCAGCCTGGCCGCGCTCTGGGAGAGCGCCGGGGTGAGCCCCGACTTCGTCGTCGGACACAGCCAGGGCGAGATCGCGGCGGCCACCGTCGCCGGGATCCTCTCGCTGCCCGACGCCGCCCGGACGGTCGCGCTGCGCAGCCACGCCCTGGAGGCGCTGGCCGGGGCGGGCGGGATGCTCTCGATCGCCGCCCCCGCCGCGCTGGTGCGGGACCTGCTCGGCCGGCACGGCAGCGCGCTCAGCGTCGCCGTCGTCAACGGCCCGGACGCCACGGTCGTCTCCGGCGACCTCGCCGCACTCGACACCTTCGCCGAGGTGTGCGCCGGCGAGGGTCTGCGCACCCGCACCGTCGCCGTCGACTACGCCTCGCACAGCCCGCAGGTCGAGCGCATCCAGGGCGAACTGGCGGAGCGGCTGGCCGGGATCGTCCCGCGCCCCGCCCGGACACCGATGGTCTCGTCGATGAGTGGACAACTCCTCACCGGCCCCGAACTCGACGCGGAGTACTGGTACGCGGGCCTGCGGAAGACGGTCGAGTTCGACGCCGCGATCCGCGTCCTCGCCGACGCCGGCTGCCGGGTTTTCGTCGAGACGTCGCCGCACCCGCTGCTGGTCGGCACGATCGGCGAGATCTTCGAGGACCTCGCGCACTCCCGCCCCGAGGACGAACCCGCCGTCCCCGTCGTCACCGGCACCCTGCGGCGCGACGAGGGCGGCCCCCTGCGGGTCCTGCACTCCTTTGCCGAGGCCCACTGCGGCGGCGTCGAGATCTCCTGGCCGGCGGTGCTGCCCGCCACCCCCGTCGTCGAACTGCCCACCTACGCGTTCCAGCGCACCCGCTACTGGCTCGACGGCACCGGCACGCTCCTCAACGCCACCGGACAGGTCGTCGCGGCCCCCTCGGCCCGCACCAGGACACCGGCCGGCGCGGCGGTGCTGCGCGAGCGGCTGGCCGGGCTGTCGGGGACCGAGTCCACCGCACTGCTGACGGACCTCGTCCAGGCACACGTGGCCGCGTCCCTCGGTCACGCCTCCGGCGACGAGATCGACCCTCGGTACACGTTCAAGAAGATCGGCTTCGACTCCCTGACGGCGGTGGACCTGCGCAACCGGCTCGTCGCCGCCACCGGGCTCGCCCTGCCGGTCAGCCTCGTCTACGACTACCCGACCCCCGAGGCACTGGTCCGGTCGATCAAGGCCCACCTGCTCGGCGAGGAACCCGAGACCGACCTCCCCGCCCCGCGCCGGACCGCCCGCGCGGACGACGACCCGATCGCGATCGTCGCCATGTCGTGCCGCGTGCCCGGCGGCGTCACCGGACCCGAGGACTTCTGGGACCTGCTGAGGACCGGAACTGACGCGACCTCGCCGTTCCCCGCCAACCGAGGCTGGGACCTGGCGCAGCTCTACAACCCCGACCCCGAGCACTCCGGCACCCACTACTGCGCGCGAGGCGGCTTCCTCCACCACGCGGGCGACTTCGACGCCGCGTTCTTCGGCATCTCGCCCCGCGAGGCCACCGCCATGGACCCGCAGCAACAGGTGCTGCTGGAACTCGCGTGGGAGACCCTCGAACGCGCGGGCCTCGACCCGACCGGCCTGCGCGGCTCGGACACCGGCGTGTTCGTCGGCGCCACCCACTCCGGCTACGGCAGCGCTCTGCCCAACACCTACGAGGGGCACCTCCAGACCGGCATCGCCAACAGTGTCGCCTCGGGCCGGGTGGCCTACACGCTCGGGCTCGAAGGCCCGGCCGTCTCGGTCGACACCGCGTGCTCCTCGTCGCTGGTCTCCCTGCACCTCGCGGTGCAGGCACTCCAGGCGGGGGAGTGCTCGCTCGCGCTGGCCGGCGGCGTGTGGATCTTCGGCGACCTCGCCTGGCCGGTCTACTTCAGCCGGCAGCGCGGCGTCTGCCCCGACGGCCGCTCGAAGGCGTTCTCGGCGCAGGCGAACGGATTCGCCATGGCCGAAGGCGCCGGCATGCTACTGGTGGAACGGCTCTCGGACGCCCGCCGCAACGGACACCCGGTGCTCGCGATCGTGCGCGGCAGCGCGATCAACCAGGACGGCGCGAGCAACGGCATGACCGCGCCGAACGGCATGGCGCAGCAGAAGGTGATCCGCGCCGCGCTGGCCAAGGCCGGCCTGTCCCCGACCGACGTGGACGCGGTCGAGGCACACGGCACCGGCACCCCCCTCGGCGACCCGATCGAGGCGGGCGCCCTGATCGAGACCTACGGCAAGGACCGCCCCGAGGACCGGCCGCTGTGGCTCGGCTCGGTGAAGTCGAACATCGGGCACACGAACTGGGCCGCAGGCGTCGTGGGCGTCATCAAGATGGTCCTCGCGATGCGCAACGGCCAACTGCCGCGCACCCTGCACGCCGAGGAGCCCACCCCGCACGTCGACTGGTCCGCCGGGAACGTCCGCCTGCTCCAGGAGCGCATCGACTGGCCGGAGACGGGCCGGCCGCGCCGGGCGGCGGTCTCGTCCTTCGGCATCAGCGGGACGAACGCGCACGTGCTGCTGGAGCAGGCGCCGGAGTCGCCGGAGCCTGAGGTGAGTGGTGGTCTGCCGGTGGTGGCCTGGCCGGTGTCGGGCCGCTCGGCGGCGGGGCTGGCCGGGCAGGCGGGACGGCTGCGGGAGTGGGTGAGCACCCGGCCGGAACTGGGGATCGCCGACGTGGGACGGGCGTTGGGCTGCTCGCGTGCGGTGCTGGAGGAGCGCGCGGTGGTGGTCGGCGGCAGCGTCGAGGAACTGCTGTCGGGCCTGCAATCGGTGGCCGCAGGGGAGCCCGCTGGTTCCGGTGTGGTGGTGGGCCGGGCCGGCTCCCTGGGGAAGGTGGGGTGGGTCTTCACCGGGCAGGGCGCGCAGCGGCTGGGAATGGGCCGGGGGCTGTACGAGGCGTTCCCGGTGTTCGCGACGGCGTTCGACGAGGTGTGCGGGGCCTTCGACGAGGTGCTCGGCGGTTCGGTGCGGGACGTGGTCTGGGGCTCCGACGCCGAGCTGGTGAACGAGACGGTGTGGGCCCAGGCGGGCCTGTTCGCCGTGGAGGTGGCCGCCGCCCGGCTGCTGGAGTCGTGGGGTGTGCGGGCGGACGTGGTCGCTGGGCACTCGATCGGGGAGTTGGCGGCGGCGTATCTGGCGGGGGTGTGGGAGCTGGAGGACGCGTGCCGGGTGGTGGCGGCGCGCGGTCGACTGATGCAGGC
>NZ_JBSFFI010000037.1:0-54423 GCF_053596035.1 Streptomyces sp. NPDC001781
GCTCCCGGCAAAATGCCGGGAGCCCCTCCTGTACGTACGCGAAATGTTGAGATGTCACGGGCGGGCCGGAGCTCGGACGGCCGCGAAGCGGGACTCCCCCGCGGGGGTCACGAGGCGACCAGCGGACGCAGGAGCCCCCGGCCCAGCAGCCCGGCGATGGCCTCGGCGCGCCGGAGGAGGGGCACTGCGAGCAGTCCCGCGACAAGCGCTCCGACGGCGAGACCCGCGACGATGTCGTGCGGATAGTGAGCGCCGACCCACACACGGGAGGCCGCCATCGCCAGCGCGCCGATGGTGGCGATCACACCGAGACGGGCACTGACGAACCACAGGGCTACCGCCGCGGCCGCCGCCAGGGTGGCGTGATTACTGGGGAAGGACCAGTCGCCGGCGGCGGGACACGCCTCCAGGGTGATCACGTGCAGGGACTGACAGGGCCGGTTCTCCCGTACCGCTTGCTTCAGCGCGGTGCTGGTCACGAACGCCAGCACGGTGAGTACAGGAGCGGCGAGCGCCTTCACGGCCCGCGCCGCATCCTGGTTGCGGGCCCACCACCAGCCGATCACCATCAGGAGGGCGAACAGTGCGAGCCCGTAGGTGGAGTAACCGGAGATGAGCCGGTCCAGCCAGGGCGGCGCGTGGTGTGCGGTCTCCACCACGTCGACATAGACCCTGCCATCGACACCCGAGCCGTCGTACGCCTGAGCGGTGGTCACCGTCCGCATCACGCGCCCCCGTTCGCATCGCGGGAGCGGCGGGAGCGCAGCACTTCCAGTCCGACGGGGATGAGCGACACGATGACGATGACGGCGATGATCGGCAGCAGATAGCGGTCGACGTTCGGGACCGACGCGCCGAGGCCGTACCCCGCCAGCACCAGGCCGACGGTCCACACCAGACCCCCGACGACCTGCCAGAGGGCGAAGGTGCGGACAGGGACGGCCAGGACGCCCGCGAGGGGGTTCAGCACGGTCCGCACGACCGGGAGGAAGCGGGCGAGCAGGATGGCCTTGGCATGTCCGTACCGCTGGAGGATGTCCGCGGCCCTGTCCGCACCCTCACTGATCTTGCGGGACCTCGTACGCCTGAGCAGGGCCGGCCCGGCCCTGCGGCCCAGCAGGTAGCCGGCCTGGGCTCCGGTGAGTGCGCCGGCCGCGGCTGCCAGGAGGACCCAGCCCAGGGACAGACGGACCGAGCCTCCGGCGGAGCCCGAGGCGCACAGCAGCCCGGCCGTGAACAGCAGGGAATCGCCCGGCAGGAAGAACCCGATCAGCAACCCGGTCTCGGCGAACAGGACCACGGCGATGCCGAGCGTGCCGAAGGTGGCGAGCAGCGACTGGGCGTCGAGTACGTTCACGGCGAGTTGGAGCGGGGGTGCTGCGTGGTGCGCGAGCGTCATCGGCGCTGGCCCCTTCGGTGGTGGCTGTCGGGTATACCGGACACGGACGGGCCAGGGCCTCTGCGGGAACGAGACGGCGGCCCAGTTGCGTCTACAAGACTGTAGTCGGTCTACTTCGCTGTGGACGACCTGGAGGAAGGGATGGGTTCCATGACCGACGCAGTGGGTGAGCGCAGGCCCGCCGGCGAGCTGGAGGCGAGCGTCCTGGCGGCCCTGTGCGCGGCCGGCCAGCCTCAGTCGGCCGCCGATGTGCGAGCCGCGATACCCCAGGAGCTGGCCCGCACCACGGTGGCTACGCTCCTCGCACGGCTGCACGACAAGGGTGCCGTGGGGCGGAGTCCCGGCCGACGCGGTTTCCTGTACTTCGCGCTGGAGGACTCCCACGGTCTGACCGCTCAGCGCATGCACCGGGAACTGGACCAGGACGACGACCGCAGTACGGTACTGGCCCGGTTCGTCGAGGGCCTCAGCGCCGCCGACGAGGCGGAGCTCAAGCGCCTGCTGGAGGGAGACGGCCGTTGATCGTCTTGCTGGTGATTCCCCTCCTGCTGCCCTGGGCCCTGGCGCCGCTGGCGCGGCGCACCACCCAGGAAGTGCGGCCCGAGATCGCACTGTGGACGATCACCTGCGCCACGACCGCACTGGCCGTGGGCGTGGTGGCGAGCCTGGGCGTCCTGCTGCTGCCACTGGCCCTGGCCTTCCCTCCGGCAGCCGCACTCGCGGAGCTGATCCGGCCTCTCACGGCGGGCCCGCGGCCACTGGTCCTGGGACTCTCGGCGCTCGCCGTCGGCGGACTGTCCATGGCCGCTGTCCGCGTGGTGCGCGGGACGGCGTCGGAGGTGGTGCGGGTGCGCGTCGTGCGTCGCCTCATCCACGGCCTCCCGGACGCCGGAGGGCTCTGCGTCCTCAACGACCCCCGGCCTGACGCCTTCGCGCTGCCCGGCGGACCGGCCCGGCCGGACCGGATCGTCGTGACCACCGGCATGCTGCGCGCCCTGGGACCCGTGGAGCGCGAAGCGCTGCTCGCGCACGAGCGGGCCCACCTCGCCGCCAGGCACCACCTGTTCCTGTGCCTCGCCCGGTTCGCCGGCTGGTGCCATCCAGCCCTGAGGAATGTCGCCGACCACGTCTCGTTCGCCGCCGAGCGGGCCGCCGACGAAGCCGCGGCCCGGCGCTGCGGCGACCGCGGCCAGGCTGCCCGGGCCGTCGGGCGCGCCGCGCTGGCGGCCAAGCGTGCCCGTGACACCGCCACCGCTCCCGCACTGACCCCCGGCGCCGCCGGTGGTCCCGTCCCGGCCCGGGTCAGGGCCCTGCTCGCCCCCGCGCCGGTGCGGAGGGTGGCTCCGGTCCTCCTCGCCATGCTCCTCGTCTGCACGGCGGCCGGGGCGTCCTCGCTCGCCGGAGCCGTCCGGCTGCACCAGGACGTCGAGGTCGCCCAGGGAGAAGCACCCGCCCGCTGACCACCGCGCAGGCCCGCGCACGTCGGGCGAGGGCATGCTCACGCACGTCGGACCCGCGTCCTGCTCGTACCAGCAGGGCGTCGGACCGTGCGGGAGCGCACCGGGCCGGTCGCCGGGTCCGCGGGGTGATCGACATCAGACCCGCGGCAACACCTCGGCCATTCGAATCGTCTACTGTGCTGTAGACCGTCTACAGCTTTGTAGTCGCGTGCGGCTTCGTGCACTTCACGTCACGGGGCGCGAAGGAAGGGGCCTCGTCTCATGTCCACCTGCATCGACGCCGGGCAGCGGCAGCCGGGACGGCCGCGCTCCGGTGCCGTGCCGACCGTCGCGTGAGGCGCCGGGAGGCCGCGGATCTGGCCGGGAGTGTCATGCTCGGAGCCTGGGCCGCGTTCGGCGTGCTGGCGGCGGTGGCCGTCGGTGGCGCAGGCGCGCCGCTGGAGCTGGACCGCGACCTTCTCGGGTGGTCGCTCGGACACCGACCGGCCACGGCGCTGGCGCTGGCACGTGCGGTGACCGCCACAGGGACCGGCGTGATCCCGTACGCGCTGCTCCTGGTGGCCGCTCTGGCAACCGGGCGCACCACCCGGCAGCGCCTCGGCGCCGCCCTGTTCGGCGTGGCCTGCCTGGGCACCGGCCAGGTCCTCCGGTACGCGGTGATGGAGCTGGCCCGACGGCCCCGCCCGCCGTACGAGGACTGGGCGACGCATGCCTCCGGCTGGGCGTTTCCCTCCGGGCACAGCACGGCGGCCGCGCTCACGGCAGGACTGCTGCTCGTCGCGGTCTCGCTGCGAGCCTCACGGGGAGCGGCGGTGCTGCGGCTGCTCATCTGCTGCTGGGGTGCGGCTGTCGGACTCAGCCGGGTCTACCTGGGCGTGCACTGGTTCACCGACGTCGCCGGGGGCTGGCTGTTCGCGGCGGGCTGGCTGGGCCTGTGCCTGTGGGCGGCCGCGAGGTGGCTGCCCGACCGGTTCCTCGCGGGGCGCGAGCCCCTGCCCGGCAAGGAGGAAGGATCATGCGGCCCAAGATCCTGATCGTGGAGGACGACCACGCGCTGCGGGACGCGCTGCGCCGTGCCCTGTCCGCCGACTTCGAACCCGTGCCCGCCGCTGACGGCGCGACAGCGCTGCGTCTCGCGGACACCGGCCTCGAGGCCGCCGTGTTGGACATCGGTCTGCCCGACTCGGACGGGCGCGACGTGTGCCAGGCGATGCGCGCCAACGGGTTCTCCGCGCCGGTCATCTTCCTGACCGCCCGGCACCACATCACCGACCGGCTGTCGGGCTTCTCCGCGGGAGGAGACGACTACCTGTCGAAACCGTTCCACCTGGCCGAGCTCACGGCGCGGCTGAGAGCGGTGCTGAAGCGGTCCGCCGTCCCCTCGGCGGCGGCACACGCCGGTCTCGTGCTGGACGCCGTGAACCACAGCATGGCGAGCGGGACCGGCGCGCCCGCCGCGCTCTCGCCGACCGAGTTCCGGCTGCTGGCCTCACTCGTCTCGGCCCGGGGGGACATGGTGCGCCGACTCGACCTCGTACGCGCCGGCTGGCCCGAGGGGGCGTACGTGAGTGACAACACGCTGGACCAGTACCTCTCGCGATTGCGGCGCAAGCTGCGCGAGGCGGGAAGCGGACTGTCGATCACCACGGCCCGTGGGGTCGGGCACCGCTTGTCATGACACCTCTGGCCCGTCGTCTAGCCCCGCGCACCCTGCGCGGCCGGCTGTCCCTGGTGGCCCTGACCACGGCGGCGCTGCTCATGACGCTGCTGACCATCGTGTTCAACCTGGCCATCACCCGGCATCTGCGAGCCCAGGCGGACGCGGAGCTGCGCAACCGTGCCGAGGCCGTCGCCACCACCGTCGAGACCGACGGCGCCCGGGCGCGGGTACGCGAGAGCGCGAACGACCAACTGCTCGACACCAACGTGTGGATCTACGCGGACGGCCGGCTGCTGGAGCGGCCCTCCCCCACGGCGTCGTCCGGCAGCGGCCTCACCGCCGTGGCCCACGCGATGGCCCGTACGCGAAAGGAGGGGTGCCTGACCGTCGCCGGTTCGGTCCGCCTGTGCTCGCTGGCGATGCCGGGGGCCCACGCCGCCACGATCGTCACCGCTCTGAGCCTGGGTCCGTACCGCAATTCGGCCGACGCCCTGCTGACGGCCTCCATCGGCCTGGACGCCGTGATGCTCGCGTGTACGTACGTCCTGACCCAGCTGTCCGTCGGCCGGGCCCTGCGTCCCGTGCAGTCCATGACCGACCAGGCCGCGCAGTGGAGTGCGGTCGGGTCGCAGGAGCGCTTCGGCGCGGACCACCACCCGGTCGAGCTGGCCAGACTGGGCGGCTCGCTGGACGTGCTGCTCGACCGGATACGTTCCGTGCTGCGGCACGAGCGGCAGTTGACCGGCGAGCTGTCCCACGAGCTGCGCACGCCACTGACCCGGATGGTCGTGGAACTGGACTGGTGGCGGGCCCGGCCGCGGTCCGAGGCGGAGACCTGGACCACGCACGAGCGGCTGGCCGAGGCGGCCAGGACGATGCGCGGCATCTGCGACGCGCTCCTCGACGACGCGCGAGAGCGGGCACCGGACGGCACGAGCGTCCCCGGCACCACCGACGTAGTGCCGGTACTGACCCGCATGCTCGCGGATCTCGACCCGACCGGCGAGGTCGAGAGCACGCTGCGGGCCGAGGAGTCCGCCGTGCACGTGGCCATACCTCCCGCTCTGCTCGAGAGGACTCTCAGCCCTCTCCTCGCCAACGCCGTCCGCTACGCCCGCGCGGAGGTGACGGTGTCGGCACACCGGACGGCGGGCCGAGTGCGCGTCGATGTCACCGACGACGGCCCTGGCGTGCCCGGGCACTTCGTGGGCGACCTGTTCACTCCCGGTCGGCGCGCCGACGGCGACGACGGGCACGACGGGGCGGGTCTGGGCCTGCCCCTCGCGAGACGACTGGCCCGCTCCGTCGGCGGCGAGGTCTCCTTCGACTCCGGTCACACGCGGGGAGCCCGCTTCACGGTCACTCTGCCCGCCCGCTGAGCCGCAGGTCCTCACCGGTCACGCTCAGACGGATCACTGGTCCGGGGAGCACCGCGAGGAACAGGACACCTGCCACCTTCCACCGCGCCGACCACCCATGGCCGTTTTCGATCACCACTGCGTGCGCGGGCCTGCGGCATGACAGCAACCTGAACACATCGGCGCCACTCCCCCGGGCAGGCGTTTATCCGACGATCGATCCGGCAATTCTTGTGCGACCTCCAAGACGACGAGGAAAGCAGCGCACCGATGATCGACGCTCGGCAACTCACCAAGAGATACGGCGAGAAAACCGCCGTGGACGGCCTGGAGTTCGTCGTGAGGCCAGGGACGGTGACTGGCTTCCTGGGACCGAACGGCGCGGGAAAGTCCACGACCATGCGCATGATCGTGGGGCTGGACGCCCCCACGAGCGGCACCGTCACGGTGAACGGGCGCCGGTACGAGCAGCACCGGGCGCCGCTCCAGGAGGTCGGCACCCTCCTGGAGGCCAGGTCGATCCACCCGGGCCGCTCGGCCTACCAGCACCTCAGGGCACTGGCGCTGACCCACGGCATTCCCCGGAGGCGCGTCGACGAGGTCATCGGCATCACCGGCCTGGGCAGCGTCGCGGGGAAACGCGCCGGTGCCTTCTCGCTCGGGATGGGACAGCGGCTCGGCATCGCCGCGGCACTGCTGGGCGACCCCCGGACGGTGATGCTGGACGAGCCCGTCAACGGACTGGACCCCGAGGGGGTCCTCTGGATTCGCAACCTGCTGACCTCGCTCGCGGCGGAGGGACGCACGGTGTTCGTGTCGTCGCACCTGATGAGCGAGATGGCCCTGGTCGCCGATCACTTGATCGTCGTCGGGCGGGGCCGCCTGCTGGCCGACACGACCGTGCGGGAGCTCGTGCACGAGGCGGGCGGGAACTCCGTACGGGTGGCCGCGCAGGACCCCGCGCGGCTGCGGGACGTGCTGGCGGGGCCGGGCGTGGAGATCACCGGGCAGGCCGGCGCGGAAGAGCTCCAGGTGACCGGATTGTCGGCACGTGACATCGGCCTGAGAGCGGCCGAGCACGGGATCGCCCTCTTCGAACTGCACACACGTCAGGTCTCGCTGGAGGAGGCATTCATGGAACTGACCAGGGACGCCGTGGAGTATCACGGCACCCCGGCCGAGGTCGTCGCGGCCGCCGGGGGGCCGGCGTGAGCACCCTCACCGCGGCCACCGAGGCACCCCCCGCAGCGAGCGGCCGTCCCGCCTACCGGGTGACCGGCAGACGCGTCCTCGCCTCGGAATGGGCCAAACTCTTCTCGCTGCGGTCCTCCTGGATCGTCCTCGGACTGAGCCTGTTGTTCGTCGTCGCCTTCGGACTGATCGCCGCGTTCCGCTACCGGTCCGGGATCGGCTCCGGGCAGCTGAACCAGGACTTCGCCCGTCAGAACGCCGTGGGCCTGTCCCTCTTCGGTGTGAACTTCGCCCAGTTGGCCCTGGGTGTCCTGGGTGTACTGGTAACCGCCGGGGAGTACTCCACGGGCATGATCCGCTCGACGCTCGCCGCCGTACCGCGCCGGCTCCCCGTGCTGTGGTGCAAGGCGACCGTCACGGGGCTGGTCGCGCTGGTCATCGCGACGACCGGGGCGTTCGTGGCCTTCCTGTTCGGCAGCCGCATCGTCGCCGGTACGCCCGGCGCCATGGGGTTCCACCACCAGGGCGTCGTACGGAGTCTGCTGGGCGCCGGCCTGTACCTGTGCCTGGTCGCCGTGATCGGGACCGCGCTGGGTGCTCTCCTGCGCTCCGTGGCCGGTGCGGTCTCGGCCCTGGTCGCCGCCCTGATGCTGATCCCGGGCCTGATCACCCTGCTCCCCGGCGCCTGGCACGACGGCATCAGCCCCTACCTGCCCGGCAACGCGGGCGCGTCGATGTTCGCCGTGACCCGCGACTCCGCCACGCTGACCCCCGGAGCGGGCCTGCTGGTCCTCCTCGCCTGGACCGTGCTGGCCCTGGCCGGCGCCGCGTACCGCCTGCGGCGCGCCGACGCGTGATGACCGGAGACGCGGCTGACGCGGAGCGGTGGGACTGCCTTGTGTAGCAGCCGTTCCCGGCACCGGCCGCAATTCCCGCCGCGCCTTTCAGGTTGCGATCAGGTTCGGGTGAACGTGCGGAAATACCTGCACCGGAATTTCCAAAGCAACAGCAAAAGGGCCTGAGAACAGCACAGTTGGGCGTGCGAAGGTGCCGATCATGAGCACAGAGCATGTCGTCGGTCACCGGCCTTCCTCCCGTTCCCGCGTCAGCATGGCGGAGAGCGCGAGCAAGGTGCCCGAGGTGACCGTCTATTTCTGGATCGTCAAGGTCCTCACCACCGGCATGGGCGAGACCGCGTCCGACTTCCTGGCCCGTCTGCTCGGACCGGTTCCGGCCGTGGCCCTCGGCGGCCTGGCCTTCACCGCCTCACTGGTCCTCCAGTTCGCCGTACGCCGGTACGTGGCCTGGGTCTACTGGACCGCGATCGTGATGGTCAGCGTGTTCGGCACGATGACCGCCGATGTTCTCCACGTCGCTCTCGGCGTCCCCTACACCTTGTCCACGCCGTTGTTCGTCATGGCCCTGGGCGCGGTCTTCGCCCTGTGGCACGCACGCGAGCACACCCTGTCGATCCACGCCGTCCGGACCCGCCGCCGCGAGACCTTCTACTGGGCGGCCGTTCTCGCCACCTTCGCGCTGGGCACCGCGGCCGGAGACCTCACGGCCTCCTCGGGCCTCGGCTACGTGGGCTCCATCGTCCTCTTCGCAGCGGCGATCGCGATCCCGGCCGTGGCGCACCGGGCGGGTCTTCTCGGCGCGGTGACCGCGTTCTGGTCCGCCTACGTGCTGACCCGCCCTCTCGGCGCGTCGATCGCCGACTGGATGGCCGCGTCCCATCCACACGGCGGGCTCGGCTGGGGTGCCGGCCCGGTCACGCTGGCCTGGACCCTGGCGATTCTCGGCTTCGTGGGCTACCTGACGGTCTCCCGCCGGGACACCGGGAACCGTCGAACGGGCCGGAAGCCCGTCGCCCGGGAGACGGATCGACCCTGACCGGGTGTGAACGGTGGCGTCGACGTGTGGAACAGCCCGCAGGGCCCGCCCGGTGCCGGCCGGTCCCCGAGACGGCTCGCGGCGTTCGCGCCCCGCGCGGGCGGCTGAGGGCAGCCGCCGGCGGAATCCGTTACAGCCCGACCTGCCGTCACACCACAGCCGGATGAGAGACGACGCTGGTCAGCCGCTGCGCGTGTCGAACGACGGCGACATGCCGGCCCCTCCGCACAATGACACGGTGGCACTCGAAAGGACACGACAGCGACCGGTTCGCCACCGCAGCCGCCTGACCTCGGACGGCAGTCGGCCATGACCGGACAGCACCCCCGTGACGGGAGCAGTCGGCACCAGCCCCGGCAGGCGTCGTCCGGCGAGGCTCGCTGGCCGATGGCCGCAGCCGCCGTCGCCGCCGCGGTGCTGACCCTGCTGCTGCCTGACGACCTGCGCCTGGGGCCTCGCTGGGCGCTCCCTCTTGTCGAGGGACTGCTCCTGGTGGCGCTGATCGCCGGCGACCCGGGCCGTATCAGCCGCCGCTCGGCCGCTCTGCGCGCGATGTCGATCGCCCTGGTCGCCGTGCTCGCGTGCAGCGCCATCTGGTCGACCATCCGGTTGACCGACGACCTCGTGCACGGCGGCAGCGAGACCAATTCCGCCGACGCCCTCCTGCAAGCAGGTGGCAGCGTGTGGGCCTGCACCGTCCTCGCGTTCTCCCTGCTGTACTTCGAACTCGACAGCGGCGGACCCGCCGCCCGGGCCCACCACATGCCGCCCACCCCCGCTCTCGCCTTTCCCCAGCACATGAGCCCCGAGCTGAACGCCACCCACTGGCGCCCCCGGTACCTCGACTACCTCTACCTCGGCCTCACCAACGCCACGGCGTTCAGCCCCACCGACGTCATGCCACTGGCCCCATGGGCCAAGATCGCCATGGCCCTCCAGTCCATGGTCTCCCTCCTCATCCTCGGACTTGTCGTCGCCCGGGCCGTCAACGTCCTCACCTGACCTCTGCTCCCCGCCCCTCGTGGTCAAGGACGAGGTTCCGCCGGGCGGTCGAGACCCGCTCGTGGACCGGGTTCGCCATCGAGGACCCCTTCCGTACGGAGGGCCGGTCGCCTTCTGTCGTCGAACGATGGCGAGCTCGAGCGGTCAGCTGAGGACCTTCAGTCGCTTGGGCTCGGTGCGGGATTCCGGGGCGTGGCAGCCCACGAGGCGAGCAGGCGGAGGCCCTCTTCGGAGGGGGAGCCGGGTTCGGCGGTGTAGATGGTGAGGGTGAGGCCGGGTTCGGCTGCCATTTCCAGGCCCTCGTAAGCGAGCGTGAGGTCGCCGACGGCGTGGTGGTGGAAGCGTTTGGTTCCGGTTCCGTGGTGGCGGACGTTGTGGGCGCCCCAACGGGCGCGGAAGTCGTCGCTGCGGGTGGACAGTTCGCCGACGAGGTCGTGGAGGTCCTTGTCGTGGGGATCGCGGCCGGCTTCGGTACGCAGGATGGCCACGGTGATGTCGGCGGCCTGGTCCCAGTCGGGGAAGAAGCGGCGCGCGGCGGGGTCGAGGAACTGGAAGCGGGCCAGGTTGGCCTGGTTGCCGGCTGTGGCGTGGACGTCGTCGTAGAAGGCGTGGGCGAGCTGGTTGGTGGCCAGGAGGTCCATGCGGCCGTTGCGGACGAAGGCCGGGCCGGCGGTGACGGCGTCCAGCACCCATTGCAGGCTGCGGTGTGCGGTCCAGGCCCGGCTGGTGCGGCGGCGGGGCCGGGTGAGGGCGTCGGAGCCGACCGCGGCCTGCGCCAGGTTCATGAGGTGGGCTCGTTCGGCGTCGTCGAGCTGGAGGGCGCGGGCGACGGCTTCGAGAACGGCCGGTGAGGCGCCGGCGAGGTTGCCGCGCTCCAGTTTGGCGTAGTACTCCACGCTCACATCGGCGAGCGCGGCGACCTCGCTGCGGCGCAGGCCGGGCACCCGCCGACGGTTCCCGGCGGGCAGGCCGACCTGTCCGGGGGTGATCTTCGCTCGCCGCGAGGTCAGGAACTCGCGGACCTCTGCTTGGTTGTCCACGCTTTCGACGGTACGTCCCGCCCGCGTCCGCAGGGATGTACTGGCGGTACACCCCTTGGTGGTGTCTCGCCGCGGGCCAGAAGAGCGGGTTGTCTGGGTGGCGTGGTGCTTTCCGCGGGTCGTCAGGACCCTCCTCGAGCCCTGGGCCGCCCCCTTGCCCCACCACCCGTACAAGGAGCTTCTCGTGCAGATCACCCGTAGTTCGCTCGACACCGTCAAGGGTCCGGCCGAATGGTTCACCGGCGACGTCTACATCGATGCCGTCGCCGCGGCCCCCGCCCCCTCCCGGGTCACCGCCAACCTGGTGCACTTCATGCCCGGCGCCCGCACCCACTGGCACCGCCACCCGCTGGGCCAGACCGTTTTCGTCACCGAGGGCGTCGGCCTGTGCCAGCGCCGCGGCGGCCCCGTCGAGGTCATCCGGGCCGGCGACCGCGTCCTGTTCGAAGCGGACGAGGAGCACTGGCACGGCGCCGCCCCGAACCGGCTCATGGTCCACCTCGCCATCAACGAGGGCGACGCCGACCACGACGTCGTCCACTGGCTGACCCCCGTCACCGACGAGGAATACACCACCGCCCCGGCAACCGACTGATCCGCTCCGTGCGCTCCGCGGCCCAGCGCACTGTGGTGCGCATCGCTCCACAGCCGCCCTGCTGCCGGCCGTGGCCGCTCGTTCCAGAGATTCCCCGGGCCCGGCGGTGACGCACATCGGCGTCCCGGTCGCCCACTTCACCTCCCGACCAGAGAAGAACGGCATGAACCCCACCTACGACTTCACCGGGCAGGTCGCCTTCGTCACCGGTGCCTCCTCCGGCATGGGCCTGGCCGCCGCCCGCGCCTTCACCGACGCGGGTGCCGTCGTCGCCCTCGCCGACATCGACGACGAGGCCGTCAACGCCGCCGCGAAGGAGCTCACCGACGCCGGCCACCAGGTCCTCGCGCTGGTCTGCGACGTCTCCGACGAGGACCAGGTCGCCGCCGCCGTCGACCACACCGTGGAAGCCTTCGGCCGCCTCGACATGGCCTACAACAACGCAGGCGTCATGCCCCCGCCCACCGACGCCGCCGACGAGAGCGCCGAGCAGTTCGACCGTGTCCAGAACGTCAACCTGCGCGGCATCTGGGCGTGCATGAAGCACGAACTGCGGCACATGCGCACCCAGGGCAGCGGCGCCATCGTCAACTGCTCCTCCCTCGGCGGCCTCGTCGGCAACCCCGGCCGCGCCGCCTACCACGCCACCAAGCACGGAGTGATCGGCCTGACCAGGAGCGCCGCCCTCGAGTACGGCTCCCGCGGCGTCCGCATCAACGCCGTCTGCCCCGGCACCATCGCCACCCCCATGGTGGACACCATGATCGCCGAAGGGGAACTCGACCGCACCCGTGCGGAGACGGGCCAGGCCATCGACCGGCTAGGAACCGCCGAGGAGATCGCCCAGGCCGTCCTGTGGCTGTGCAGCCCCGGCGCCGCCTACGTCACCGGCATCGCCCTTCCCGTCGACGGCGGTTACACCGCCCAGTAACAGCCCTCGGCTCCGCCGTCAGGCCAGTGAGCCGAAGATCACTCCAATGGGCGATACGGGCCTTCGCGGCCGGCGGAGCAGTACCCCTGGGTCGTCGCATCCACTGTACGAGCCGCGCTCATCAGGGCCTATGCGGATCGAGCACAGCAGCGGACGCATCGCGACGCTTGAGCTGCCCCTGACCTACACGTGGCCGAGGCGCGTCGAGCGGGTACGAGCACCTGTCGCACTCCACGTGACCTTCGCAGCCGCAAGGTCGATACTGCCGACAGTAGTACTGCGAACCCGACGCCACGGACCGCCTACCGACACCTGACATTCCCTCGCACAATTCGGCGTCAAGTCAGCGGCAGGACCGCCGGAGCCCCGCCTCCGGCCGCCGACGACCACCGAGACCGAGAGTTGAGATCACCCGTCCTGACCAGCAAAAAAGCTGTTCAGAGGCCCGCCTGCTAGCCTCACCAGGAGACACCGATGAAGATGCTGATCAACGTCCCCGAGACCGTGGTGGCCGATGCGCTTCGGGGGATGGCGGCCGCGTATCCGGACCTGAACGTGGACGTGGAGAACCGGGTGATCGTCCGGCGGGACGCGCCCGTGGCGGGGCAGGTGGGGCTGGTTTCGGGCGGCGGCTCGGGGCACGAGCCGCTGCACGGCGGGTTCGTCGGGCCCGGCATGCTCGCCGCGGCCTGTCCGGGTGAGGTGTTCACCTCACCGGTGCCGGACCAGATGGCGCGGGCCGCGGCGGCCGTGGACAGCGGGGCCGGGGTGCTTTTCATCGTGAAGAACTACACCGGTGACGTACTCAACTTCGACATGGCCGCCGAGCTGGCCGAGGACGAGGGCATCCAGGTCGGCAAGGTACTGGTCAACGACGACGTCGCCGTCACCGACAGCCTCTACACGGCGGGCCGGCGCGGCACCGGGGCCACCCTGTTCGTGGAGAAGATCGCGGGCGCCGCGGCGGCCGAGGGTCAGCCGCTGGAGCGGGTGGAGGCCGTCGGCCGCCAGGTCAACGACAGCTCGCGCAGCTTCGGCGTGGCCCTGAGCGCCGTCACCACCCCGGCCAAGGGCTCCCCCACCTTCGATCTGCCGCCCGGAGAGCTGGAACTGGGCATCGGCATCCACGGTGAGCCGGGCCGCGAGCGGCGCGCGATGATGACCTCCGGGGAGATCGCCGACTTCGCGGTGAACGCCATCCTGGACGACATGACCCCGCGCGGCCCGGTGCTGGTCCTGGTCAACGGCATGGGGGCCACCCCGCTGCTCGAGCTGTTCGGCTTCAATGCCGAGGTGCAGCGGGTGCTGGCGGAGCGCGGCGTGGCCGTCGCCCGCACGCTGGTCGGCAACTACGTCACCTCCCTCGACATGGCGGGCGCCTCCGTCACCCTGTGCCAGGTCGACGAGGAACTGCTGCGGCTGTGGGACGCGCCGGTCCGGACCCCGGCACTGCGCTGGGGAATGTGATTCGGCCGAGTCTGCGGTCAACACCCCTACCAGCCAAGGAGATCAAGTGCTCGACGCCGACTTCTTCCGCCGTTGGATAACGGCGACCGCCGCGTCCGTCGACCGGGAGGCGCAGCGGCTCACCGCGCTCGACTCCGCCATCGGCGACGCCGACCACGGCAGCAATCTCCAGCGCGGTTTCGCGGCCGTGCTGGTCACCTTGGAGAAGGAGGCGCCGGACACGCCGGGTGCCGTGCTCTCGCTCGCCGGGCGTCAGCTCATCTCCACGGTCGGCGGGGCCTCCGGCCCGCTGTACGGCACGCTGCTGCGCCGGGCCGGGAAGGCCCTAGGGGACGCACCCGAGGTCGGCGAGGCGCAGTTGACGGAGGCGCTGCGGGCGGGGGTGGACGGGGTCGGGGCGCTCGGCGGGGCCGCGCCGGGTGACAAGACGATGCTGGACGCGCTGATCCCGGCCGTGGACGCACTCGGCGAGGGGTTCGACGCGGCGCGCCGGGCTGCCGAGTCCGGTGCGGTGGAGACGATCCCGATGCAGGCCCGTAAGGGGCGGGCGAGCTATCTCGGGGAGCGCAGCATCGGCCACCAGGACCCCGGCGCCACCTCGTCGGCGCTGCTGATCGCCGCGCTCGTGACCGCGGCGGAGGGAGGCTCAGATGAGTGACGAACGGTATGTCGGGATCGTGCTGGTGTCTCACAGCGCCCAGGTCGCCGAGGCTGTTGCCGGGCTGGCGAAGGCGCTGGCGGGCGGTGCCACGGAGGTACCGGTCGCCGCGGCGGGCGGTACCGAGGGCGGCGGCTTCGGTACCAGCGCGGAGCTGATCTCCGCGGCGGCGGCCGCCGTGGACCAGGGCGCCGGGGTCGCGGTCCTCACCGACCTGGGCAGCGCGGTGCTGACGGTGAAGGCACTGCTCGCCGAGGGCGACGAACTCCCGGCGGACAGCCGCCTGGTGGACGCCCCGCTGGTGGAGGGCGCGGTGGCCGCCGTGGTGACGGCAGCGACGGGCGCCGACCTGGACGCGGTGACGGCCGCCGCAGGCGAGGCGTACGCCTACCGCAAGGTGTGAGAGTCTGGCCGGTCCCCCGCCGCCGGGGGCCGGCGCGCACACCGTCAGCGAGTGCGTCCTGCGACTTCGTCACCGGTCCTTCCCGTTGGGCCGGCCGGCGTCGTGCGGCCGGATGGTCACGGGGTTCCGGGGGCCGGGCCGGTGAGGGCCCGGCCCCGGCCGCCCGTGTCGGCGCGGGTTCGGCGACGACAGCGTGTCCGCGCCATGGGTGTGAACTGGGCCCCATACAGGGGCCGTTCACCTCACGGGGAGACCACAGCATACGCAGTTCCCGGATACTCCCAGCCAAGCGGCCCCTTGCCGGGACCATCCCGCAGGCGCCATATTGGTCCGGACCTTTGCCGTGCCGCGGGCGTCAGGGAGGCAGCGCCGTGCGACGTGTTCCCTTCCGCCCCGGCCACTGGGCGCCTCTCTGTACGGCCCTCCTGCTGGCCGTCTCCTGCGGTACGGCCGACGGCGGGTCCGGCGAGGGGCCGGTCCCCGGCGCCCCGGCGGGTGTCACCGCCGCCGCGGGAAGCGCTACCAGCGTCCATGTCATGTGGAACGCGGCCGTTTCCGGCGTCCATGCCTACGAGGTGTATCGCGGCCCCACGAAAGTCAGCGAAGTACCGGCCTCGCAGCACATGGTGGATGTCACCAGGCTCAAGCCGTCCACCCCGTACGTCTTCACCGTGCGGGCCCGGAGCGCGGACGGCCGCCTCGGGCCGCCCAGCCGGCAGGTAAGGGCCCGGACGCCCGCCCGGTCGGCCGCGGACCATGCGGCGCCGAGCCGTCCCGGGCGGGTCACCGGCGCGGTGGTGGACGGGCGCGCCGTCCAGTTGTCCTGGACGGCCGCCCACGACGACCGGGGTGTGCGGTCCTACGCGATCCAGCAGGGCGGGGTGAGGATCCACACCGTGGGCGCGGCGCAGACCGCGACCGTGGTCACCGGACTGCGACCCGGCACCCGCTACTCCTTCACCGTCCGGGCCCAGGACGCGGCGGGCAACCTCTCCCCCACCGGCACCCCGGTCCGGCTCACCACGCCGGGAACCGACGACCGCCGGGGGACCGCGCCGATCCGGTTCGGCGTGGTCTCGCGCCACACGGCCGGGTCGTACTACCTGGATCTCGCCTGGGACCCGCCGAAGGTGGACGGGGTGGTCACCGAGTACCAGATCCGGCTGGACGGGGGCACGGAGAGCTCACTGGTGTGGGGCGGTGCCCCGCCGTCCGGCCGGGCGCACCACAGCCTGTACGCCGGTCGCCGGGCCGGGGAGGTGCACCGGGTACGGCTGCGGGCCCGGCTGCCGGACGGCACCTGGGGCGGCTTCTCGGCGGAACGGACCGTCACCACGGGCCGCTGACCGCCCGGACGGCGGAGCGCGTCACCTGGTCGGGCGCCCTGCGCGTGCGGCGCCCCACCGGGCCGCGTCGGCTCCTTCCGGGGCGGCAGGGATGTTCCCGGTCAACGTGTCCGCGCCCACCGCCGGCCCGCGCGGCCGCCCCCGCACCGTGGCGGGGGGGGTGGCCGGCGGCCCCGGCGGGGCCACCCGTGACTACGGCACGCTCACCCTCGGGCGGGCGCGGCGCTGGTGGGGTCGGCGGTCGTCGCGGGCGCCTGGTTCCTGAGCCGCCGGCCCCGGTCGTACCGGCGCCCCTGACGGGTCAGCCCTCGGGGGCGTCCGGCGCGAACTCCGGGATCTCCTTCAGCGCCTGGCTGAGCCACTGGGCCCAGAAGGTCTCCAGGTCGATCCCGGCCCGCAGGACCAGGTGGCGGAGCCGGTCCTGCGGGGTGTCCCGGCCGGGCGGGAAGTCGCGCTTCTCGATCTCCTGGTAGACGGCCAACTGGCTTTCGTGCATCTCCAGATGGCGCCGCATGTCGGCCACCAGGCCCGCCGTGCCGACCACCGCCGCCGCCCGCATCCGGAGCAGTGTCGCGTCCCGCAGCGGCTTGGGATCCTGCGGCGCGGCGGTCCAGCGGGCCAGTTCCTCGCGGCCCGCGGGCAGGACCTCGTAGCTCTTCTTCTGCCCACGGGCCGGCTGGGCGGACGGCAGCGCGCGGATGAACCCCTCGGCCTCCAGTTTCCCCAGCTCGCGGTAGATCTGCTGGTGGGTCGAAGGCCAGAAGTAGGCGATCGACTTGTCGAACCGCCGGGTCAGCTCCAGACCCGAGGACGGCTTCTCCAGCAGGGCGGTGAGGATGGCGTGCGGGAGTGACATGGGCTCATCCTAGGGACACCCCCTAGAGTGCCGCCGCCAGCTCGGTGCCCTGCTTGATGGCCCGCTTGGCGTCGAGTTCGGCCGCCACGTCGGCGCCGCCGATCAGATGCGCGCCGACTCCGGCCGCGATCAGCTCCTCGTACAGGTCCCGGCGCGGCTCCTGGCCGGTGCACAGGACGACGGTGTCGACCTCCAGGACACGGCTCTCCCCGCCGACGGTGATGTGCAGTCCGGCGTCGTCGATCCGGTCGTAGCGGACACCGGGGACCATGGTGACGCCCCGGTGCTTCAGCTCGGTGCGGTGGATCCAGCCGGTGGTCTTGCCGAGTCCGGCGCCGACCTTGGTGGACTTGCGCTGGAGCAGGTGGACGGTGCGCGGGGACACGGGGCGGCCGGGTGCGGTGAGGCCGCCGGGGGCCGCGTAGTCCATGTCGACGCCCCAGGCGCGGAAGTACGTCTCGGGGTCCTCGTGCGCCTTGTCGCCGGCGTCGGTGAGGAACTCGGCCACGTCGAAGCCGATCCCGCCGGCGCCGAGCACCGCGACCCGGTCGCCGACGGGTGCGCCGTCGCGCAGCACGTCCAGGTAACCGACGACGCTCGGGTGGTCGATGCCGGGGATGTCGGGGGTGCGCGGGGTGACGCCGGTGGCGACCACGACCTCGTCGTACGCGTCCAGGTCGCCGGGGGTGATCCAGGCGCCGAGGCGTACGTCGACGCCGTGGGTGTCGAGCTGGTGGCGGAAGTAGCGCAGGGTCTCGTCGAACTCCTGCTTGCCGGGGACCTTGCGGGCCACGTTGAGCTGACCGCCGATCTCGTTCGCGGCGTCGAACAGGGTGACGTGGTGGCCGCGTTCGGCGGCGGAGACGGCGCAGGCGAGGCCCGCGGGTCCGGCGCCGACGACGGCGACACGCTTGCGCAGCCGGGTCGGGGTGAGCACCAGCTCGGTCTCGTGGCAGGCGCGGGGGTTGACCAGGCAGGAGGTGATCTTGCCGCTGAAGGTGTGGTCCAGGCACGCCTGGTTGCAGCCGATGCAGGTGTTGATGGCCTCGGGACGTCCCTCGGCGGCCTTGGCGACGAAGTCGGGGTCGGCGAGCATCGGGCGGGCCACGGACACCATGTCGGCGCGGCCGTCCGCGAGCAGTTCCTCGGCCAGTTCCGGGGTGTTGATGCGGTTGGTGGTCACCAGCGGAACGGACACCTCGCCCATGAGCTTCTTGGTGACCCAGGTGTACGCGCCGCGCGGCACGGAGGTGGCGATGGTCGGGATGCGGGCCTCGTGCCAGCCGATGCCGGTGTTGATGATGGTGGCGCCGGCCGCCTCGACCGCCTTGGCGAGGGTGACGACCTCGGGCAGGGAGGACCCGCCGGGGACCAGGTCGAGCATCGACAGGCGGTAGACGATGATGAAGTCCTCGCCGACCGCCTCGCGGACCCGGCGGACGATCTCGACCGGGAAGCGCATCCGGTTCTCGTACGAGCCGCCCCAGCGGTCGGTGCGGTGGTTGGTGCCCGCGGCGATGAACTCGTTGATCAGGTAGCCCTCGGAGCCCATGATCTCGACGCCGTCGTACCCGGCCCGCTGTGCCAGGCGGGCGGTACGGGCGTAGTCGTCGATGGTCCGCTCGATGTCGGCGTCGGTCAGCTCGCGGGGGACGTGGGGGCTGATCGGGGCCTGGAGCGGGCTCGGGGCGACCAGGTCGGCGTGGTACGCGTAGCGGCCGAAGTGCAGGATCTGGAGGGCGATGCGGCCGCCCTCCCGGTGGACGGCGTCGGTGACGACGCGGTGTTCCCCGGCCTCGGCGTCGGTGGTGAGCTTGGCGCCGCCCGACCAGGGGCGCCCCTCCTCGTTGGGGGCTATTCCGCCGGTGACGATGAGTCCCACTCCGCCGCGTGCGCGGGCCGCGTAGAAGGCCGCCATCCGCTCGAAGCCGTGCTCGGCCTCTTCCAGGCCCACGTGCATGGAGCCCATGAGGACGCGGTTGGGCAGGGTGGTGAATCCCAGGTCGAGCGGGGACAACAGGTGCGGGTAACGGCTCATCGGGCCCTCCGTGGCGATGCGGTCGCCTCTTGTTGTAGAGCAACCGCTCACCTTTTTGCAACTAGTTGCATAAGGGTGCGACGGAGGGCACACGGCTGCGAGCCACCTGGGGGAAGGTCACATAGAGGCAGCCCACATGGGCGGAGCCCACACAGCAAAGCGCCCCGGCCGACGGCGGGTCGGCCGGGGCACCTCGTACGCCGCAGCCGGTCAGCGGCTGCCCAGCAGCAGGTGGAGTTCCCGCTCCTGGTCGCCGGAGACGGCGGCGGTCTCCTCGACGGTGAACATCTCGTCCAGCGCCTCCCGGAACCGGTCCACCGCCCAGTAGCCGCCCTGCACGTCCGCCTGGACGGACGCGCTGAGCTTGACCGGCGGGCAGTTCCCGGTGTGGGAGTCCGCGATGTCGTACGTGCTGAGCCACACCGTGGGGCGCGCCTCGTCGTGCTGCCGCGGGGTCTCGCCCGCGTCACGGTCCGACGCGAAGCAGGTGCTCAGCACATCGAAGACCACGCGCGCGTCGTCCGGCGAACACCCGCTGATCTCCACCGACACGGTTTCCGGGTGCGATGCCTCCGTGTTCGTCATGTCCGCTCCTTTCCTGCCCGTGCGCACGGCTCGGGTACCCAGGCCGGCGCGGGTCACCCTCCGGCGGGCGGCGGTCCACCGCGATCAGCTCCGGGTGAACTTGTACGTCTTGCTGTCCGTGATCACGCAGAATCCCGGCGAGACCACGATCACGCGCAGAATGCCGCTGCGCCGGTCGTAGTCGACGCCCTCGGCCTCGAAACCGCCCGGACAGGAGCTGCGCAGCGGCAGCTGGCGCAGGGCCGTGACACGGCCGGACACGTTCGAGGTGCCGCCCGGAGCCGCCGAGAGGTCGATCCGCAGGAGCGGCTTGGTCATGCCGAACAGCGTGCCCTCCGGGTCGTCGGAGGAGCAGAGCAGCGTGGCCGGCCCGGAGAAGTCGCAGCCCTGCACGTCGCGGACCGGGCGGTCCAGGATCACGCGGGAGGCCAGCTCGAGGTCGGCCGAGGGCGAGGTGGCGGGGTTGACGCCGGGGGTGGGGAACACCAGAAGGCGGTTCATGGTGCCCCACTCGCCGGAGAGCATCCACTGGCCGTCGGGCGAGACGGCGGCCCAGGAGTTGTTCATGGCCTCGCCGGGGGCGAGCGTGTGCACGTACTCCGACCAGGCACCGCCGGGCGACTGCACCCGGTACATCTTGGAGTTGCCCGAGTCCCGCTGATAGGGCTCGACGTAGTAGCCGTCGTACGAGGCGTCGGGGTCGCCGACGTGGTTCCAGCCCCTGCTGGAGACGCCGACCGGGATGGTGCCGATGCCGGTGTAGCGGTTGGGACTGTTCAGGGGGACCTCCACGGAGGTCAGGCCCTGGCTCTCGGTCAGCGGGTCCGCGCGGTCGGAGCCGGTCTCGGTCCAGGTTTCCGCCGCCGAGGCGGGTGCGGCGGCCCCCAGCGAGACGGCGGCGGCGGTGGCCAGGGTGACGAGGCCGGCGGATAAGGCGTGACGGCGCTTTCGGGCGGACGCGGGCATGGGCCGACTCCTCGGTGAGGGGGGCGGGGACACTCGGTCGGCGGACAGTCTGGCCCGACCGCACAGTCATGTACAGACCAAAACGATGGGTTCCCGGTGAACTGCGGCGCCTCGGCGGATGCCGGCGGCGCGGGCATCGCGGGACCGATGGGGCCCAAAAACACGCACCTGGCGGAAGTGAGGGAAGGTGTATGCGGAGGTATGCGGGACCGCAGCCCTCGGCACGCCGGGTGTGAGCGCGGTACAACATGGGGAGTCGGCACGGGGGACGGCGTGCCGTGCGGACGGGCGAAGGCGGTGCGTGGCATGAGTGCAGCCGAGACTCAGGCGGCCGGGAACGGCGGGCCCGAGCGCGGCCCGGTGCGGCCCGGCGGGCTGCTCGACATGCTGAACGTGGCCTCCGTGGTACTGGACGGCCGGGGCCGCATCGTGCTGTGGAGCCCGCAGGCCGAGGAGCTGTTCGGCTACACCGCCGACGAGGCGCTCGGCCGGTACGCGGCCCGGCTGATGGTGCACGAACGGCACATCGGGCTGGTGGGCGCGCTGTTCGCGGACGTGATGCGCACCGGGCAGAGCTGGGCGGGGGGCTTCCCGATCCGCTGCAAGGACGGGACCACCCGGCTGGTGGAGTTCCGCAACATGCGTCTGCTGGACGAGCGGGGCGACGTGTACGCGCTGGGCCTGGCCGCCGACCAGTCGACGGTGCGGCGCCTGGAGCACGACGTGGCGCTGTCCGAACGGATGGTGCACCAGTCCCCCATGGGTCTGGCCGTCCTGGACACCGGGCTGCGGTTCGTGTCGGTCAACCCCTCGATGGTGCGGCTCAGCGGGGTACCGGCCGAGCGGCACGAGGGGCGCACGCTGCGCGAGGTGCTGCCGCTGCTTGACCCCGGCACGGTGGAGGAGGCGCTGCGGGCCGTGCTGACCACCGGAGTGCCGGTGATCGACCGGACCGTGGTGGGCCGTACCCCGGCGGACCCGGACGCCGAGCACACGTGGTCGCTGTCGCTGTACCGCCTGGACGACTCGCTCGGCAATGTGCTCGGCCTGGCTCTGTCGCTGACCGACATCACCGAGCAGCACCGGGCGGCGGTGGAGGCGGAGAACGCGCGGCGCCGGCTCGCCCTGATCGCGGACGCCTCCGCCCGGATCGGTACGACGCTGGAGCTGGAGCGCACCGCCTGCGAGCTGGCCGAGGTCGCCGTGCCGGCGCTGGCCGACGTGGCCGCCGTCGATCTGCTGGACGCGGTGGTGGAGGGCAGAGGCAGCACGCTCGGCCCGGCCGAGCCCGCCGTGATCCGGGCGCTCGCGGTCCGCCCGGACGACGGCGGCGACGCCGTCCAGGCGGCCGACCGGCCCGGCGGCATCGCCCGGTACGGCCCGGACCGGCTGGTCACCGAATGCGTACGCACCGGCGAGGCGGTGCTGGTGCCGCGGGTGAAGGACGAGGACCTGCCGCGCATCGCCCGCTCGCCGGAGGCCGCCGTCATGCTGAGCCGGGCGGGGCTGCACTCGTACCTGGCGGTGCCGTTGATCGCGCGCGGCGAGATCCTCGGCGCACTGGATCTGAAGCGGACCCGCACCCCGGAGCCCTTCGACGAGGACGACGTGCTGCTGGCCCGGGAGCTGGCGGCGCGGGCCGCGGTGCAGATCGACAACGCCCGCTGGTACCAGAACGCCCGCAGCACCGCGCTGACGCTCCAGCGCAGCCTGCTGCCGTGCCATCCTCCGCTGACGGCGGGACTCGAGGTGGCCTCCCACTACCAGCCGGCCGGGTCCACCAGCGAGGTCGGCGGCGACTGGTTCGACGTCATACCTCTGGAGGGCGACAAGACGGCGCTGGTGGTCGGCGACGTGATGGGCAGCGGCATCAGCGCGGCCGCCACCATGGGTCTGCTGCGCACCGCCACCACCACGCTCGCCTCCCTGGATCTCGATCCCTCACGGCTGCTGGAGCAGCTCGACAAGGCCACGGCGGCCACCCAGCACTCCATCGCCACCTGCGTGTACGCCGTGCACGACCCCCGGCAGCGGCGGTGTCTGATCGCCAACGCCGGGCACCTGCCACCGGTGCGGATCAGGCCGGGCAGGCCACCGGAGCTGCTGGACCTGCCCACCGGGGTGCCGCTGGGGGTGGGCGGGGTGCGGTTCGCCACCGTGACCGTCGACTTCGAGCCGGGTGACGAGCTGGTGCTGTACACCGACGGCCTGGTGGAGACCCGCAGCCACTCGCTGGACGAGCGGCTGCAGCGGCTGCTGGAACTGCTGGACGGCGCCCCGGAGCGCCCGCTGGAGGAGGTCTGCCAGGAGCTCCTGGACACGCTGTACGAGCCCGAGAACCACGACGACGTGGCCGTCCTCATCGCGCGGGCCCGTCACCGGGTATGACCCCGGGGGCCGACGTCACCGCACGCCGATCACCACATGGGCGTCCCGCTCGTGTGACACCGCCACATGTGCGGTCAGACCGGCCCGGGTGAAGGCCGCCGTGGCGGCGGGCGCCTGGCGGGCGGTGGTCTCGGACAGCAGGCAGCCGCCGGGGGCCAGCCACTCGGCCGCTCCCGCGGCGACCCGGCGCAGGACGTCGAGTCCGTCGGGGCCGCCGTCGAGCGCGACCGCGGGCTCGTGGTCACGGGCCTCGGCGGGGAGCAGGGGGACCTCGGCGGTGGGTACGTAGGGCACGTTGGCGGTCAGGATGCCGACCCGGCCGCGCAGGGCGGCGGGCAGCGCCGCGTAGAGGTCTCCGGTGTGGGCCTGGCCCCCGTGGGGGGCGAGGTTCTGGCGGGCGCAGCGTACGGCGGCCGGGTCGATGTCGGCGGCGTGCACCTCGGCGTGGCCGAGCGCGACGGCGAGGGCCGCGCCGAGCGCGCCGGAGCCGCAGCACAGGTCCACGACCACGCGGGCGCCGGGCGCCCGGGCGAGGGCCTGGTCGACGAGGAACTCGGTGCGGCGGCGGGGTACGAACACGCCGGGCCCGACGGTGATGCGCAGTCCGTGGAACTCGGCCCAGCCGAGGACGTGTTCGAGCGGGAGCCCGGACGCGCGGGCCCGGGTCATCGCCGCGGCCTCTTCGAAGTCGCGGGCGGTGCCGAGGATCAGGCGCGCCTCTTCCTCGGCGAAGACACAGCCGGCGGCGCGCAGGGCGGCGGCGAGGGACGAGGGGTCGGCGAGCGGAACGGGGGATGCGGGCACGGCGGCCATGGAGGGTGGAGCCTTTCGGGGACCTGGGGCCTCAGGGCGCTCCCGCGGTCACCGTCGCGAAGTTCCGTACCGTCACACGGCACGGGAGCGAGGGGAGAGCGCCCCGGCTGACACAGCGTTGATGGGTCTCACCTCCTCGGTCGCACCGGCCGCGCACTCCGCGCGACCGGACGGCCACCATACCGTGCCGGGTGGCCGTGCGGGGCCGGGTCCCGGCGCGGCCGGTGGCCGTACCTGCGTCGTGGCTCAGACGGCCACGCTCTCCTCGGCCTCCTCCTCGGCCTCGCGTTCGGTCTCGGCGGCGGGGGCCTCCCGCACGGCGGGTGCCTGCGCGAGGGCCCGGCGGCCGGGGCGCTCCCGGAGGGCGGCGATCCCGGTGACGGCGATGCCGACGACCAGCCAGCCGACGAGCGTCCACACGTCGCGGGCGATGCCGTCGTCGCCGAAGTAGAGCAGTGCGCGGATGCCCTCGACGAATCCGGCACCGTTCCAGAAGGCGTGCAGGGTGCCGAAGAACGCGTTCTGCAGCTCGGGCCGGAACAACCCGCCGGAGCTGGTGAAGTTCAGCATCACGAACAGCACCATCATGGCCAGCGTGGTCCAGCGCTTGAGGAAGGTGTGCAGGCCGACACCGATGAGGAGGATGCCCGCCGAGTACAGCCATGCCATCGCCCACAAGGTGCCCAGGTCGTGGTGGGCAAGGTGGAAGACCGGCCCGGCGAGCAGGGCGCCGATACCGCCGACCACGGCGGCCGTTCCGACCGCGACGAGCGCCCGGACCCGTACGGTGAGCGCCGCCCCGGCCGCGCCGATGGCGGCGACGGAGGCGTAGGAGCCGATGCTGACCGCGATCAGCAGGAAGAACAGGCCCTGGCCGGTGGGGTCGTCGGACACCGGCTCGGCGATGTCGGTGACCTTCAGCGGATGACCCTGCTCGGCGGCGACCGGGGTGAAGACCTTCTCCACGGCGGTGGCGCCCATGTCGGATGCGGCGCTCGCCACGATCAGCTCGGGCTCATGTGCGCCGGGCACATAGGCGCCGGTGACATCCCTGTGCTCGACCAGTTCGACGGCGGCGGCACGGGAGGGGACCGTACGGACGTCGAGCTTGTCCCCCGCGGTGTCCTTCACCGTCTGCGCGAAGACCTTCGCCTCGGGTCCGGCGCCGACCACGGCCACCGGCATGTGATGAGGCTCCGGGGTGACGAAGGCACCCATATAGGCGAGCCCCATGCCTATACACATCAGCAGGGGGGTGATCAGGTGCGTGAGCACATGACGCAGTGCCGGTGACTTCATCGACCGGAACCTCCAATTGTTGTCTTATACAACTCACGTTCAAGTTGTACTATACAACCAGAATCGATCGGACGAGCCGGGGAACGGACCGGAGAACGGGTCGGCGGAGCGTGAAGGGGTTCTCATGGCCAAGGTGATCTCATGACGGCGGCGGACGCGGCCGTGGAGACGATCCAGCGGGAGATGACGTCGTTCGCGCGCCGGGCCCGCGCCTCGGCGGGGCGCATGCATCCCGAGCTGTCGCTGGTGTCGTACACGCTGCTCGGACATCTGGAGGAGCGCGGGGGCTGCCGGGCGACCGACCTGGCCTCGCACTACGCGCTGGACAAGTCGACGGTGAGCCGCCAGGTCGGCGCACTGGAGCGGGCCGGGCTGATCGAGCGGCGGCTGGACCCGGAGGACGCCCGCGTGCAGGTACTCCATCTCACCGGGGCGGGCGAGGAGATCCTGGCCCAGGTCACCCGGAGCCGCCGGGCCGCCTTCCGGGAACGGCTCGCCGACTGGCCGCAGGACGACCTGGTCCGCTTCGCGGCCTACCTGGAGCGGTACAACGCGGGGTCCGCCGTGTAGAGGCGGCCCGGCTACGAGCGGACGGGTACGCGCACCCCGAGGAACCGGGTGTCCAGCCGGTGCCGGAAGCCGAGGGACTCGTAGAGGCGGATGGCGCCCGTGTTGCCCGCGCCGGTGTGCAGGAAGGGGCGCTCGCCACGCTCCCGGATGCCGTGCCCGACGGCGAGGACGAGCCGGGTGGCCAGGCCCTCGCCCCGGAAGGCTGGGTCGGTGCAGACCGCGCTGATCTCCGTCCAGCCCGGCGGGTGCAGCCGCTCCCCCGCCATGGCGATCAGCGCGCCCCCGCGCCGGATACCGAGGTAGGTGCCCATCTCGACGGTGCGCGGCATGAAGGGGCCGGGCCGGGTGCGCGCCACGAGGTCCAGCATCTCGGGCACGTCGGCCGGACCGAGCTCGACCGCCTCCGGGTCCGGCGCGCCGGCCACGCCGTCGCCCGCCATCTGTACGCCGGGTACGTCGAAGGTGATCTCCCAGCCCTCCGGCACCGCCCCCCGGTGGCCGAGCAGGGGCACCTCGCCGCCGGGTCCCGCGAGTGCGGCGATCTCGGTCCAGTCGGCAGGTCCGGGCTCGTCGGGCAGGGCCAGCCACGGCGAGACCTCGGCCGGGTACCGCAGCACCCGGCCGTACCGCTCGGCGAAGTGGGCGTGCGGGCCGGTGAGGGAGGACCGGGCGGCGCTGTCGAGCGGATGCGGGACCGTCGTCCCGGCGGGACCGGGGTCCGCACCGGCCGGGGTGCCGTCCTCCCGGCCGTCGTACCGCGTGGAGACGTACGCCTCGGGCATCCTTCAGTTCTCGCTTCCCTGGGGGTGTGCTTTCGACCACGCCGGGCTCGCGGCGGCGCGTCGGTACTCGTCCCCAAGTGCCGGGACGGGGCGGCTATTCCCGAGGACGTCCGGAGTGTGTCCGGGGTCGCCCGCCGGGGCACCGGCCAGGAGCGGAGCGCCCGCGGCGGGAGCGTACGGTGGAGCCATGAACGTCACCCGAGGCTTCACGGGCCGTCGGCGCGTCTCCCGTCCCGGACTGCCTCCCGGGCAGTACGACGCGGGCGACGACTGGCCCGTCCTGTCCGCCGAGGTCACCCCCGACCTGGCCCCCGCCGACTGGTCCTTCCGCGTCGACGGCCTCGCCGAGCGGCCGTACACGTGGAGCTGGGACGAGGCGCACGCCCTCCCCGGCTCGTCGTACGAGGGTGACATCCACTGTGTGACCGGCTGGTCCAAGTTCGGTGTGCGCTTCGACGGGGTCTCGCTGGACGCGTTCCTCGCCGTGGCGGGGCCACATGTGTCCGCCACCCATGTGCTGGCCCGCTCGCACACCGGATACACCGCGAACCTGCCGCTGGCCGACCTCACCGGTGGACGGGCCTGGATCGTCTGGGACCAGGCCGGCGTGCCGCTGGCCCCGGAGCACGGCGGCCCGGCCCGGCTGATCGTGCCGCATCTGTACTTCTGGAAGAGCGTGAAGTGGATCGCCGGCCTCACCCTCCTCGACCACGACGAGCCGGGTTTCTGGGAGGGCAACGGCTATCACGAGCGGGGCAACCCGTGGGAGGAACAGCGGTACCGGGGTGACTGAGCAGATGCACGGGACTCCGGGGACGGCCGCCGCTCCCCCGGTCCGCTTCGCGGTGCCCGGCCGTATCGCGGTGAGCGAGCAGGTGGCTGCCGCGTGGCAGAGGGCCACCCTGACCGAGGTCCGGCGGGAGACGCCGTACGCGTCGACGTTCCGGCTCGCGGTCCCGCAGTGGGCGGGTCATCTGCCGGGCCAGCACCTGATGCTGCGGCTGACCGCCGGGGACGGTTATACGGCCCAGCGGCACTACTCCATCGCGTCCGCGCCGGACGACTCCGGGCACATCGAGCTGACCTTGGACCGGGTGCCGGACGGTGAGGTCTCGGGCTGGTTCCACACGGTGGCGCGGCCCGGCGACACGATCGAGGTGCGGGGCCCGCTGAGCGGCTTCTTCGCCTGGCCGGGCGACCGTCCGGCGCTGCTGCTGGGGGCCGGTTCCGGGATCGTCCCGCTGATGTCGATGGTCAGGCACCATCGTGCCCGGGGACTGTCGGTGCCGCTGCGGATGCTGGTGTCGGCGCGCGGTCCGCAGGAGCTGATGTACGCCGGGGAGCTGGGGGCGGAGACGACTGCCGTGTTCACCCGTAGCGCCCCGGCGGGGGTGCCGGTGGGACGTATGTCGGCCGCACATGTGGCGCCGCTCCTGGCCGAGCGGCCACCGGGTGGGTGGGAAGCCTATGTGTGCGGCTCCAACGGCTTCGCCGAGCACGCCTCCCGCCTCCTCGTCGCGGCCGGTCAGCCGGTTGACCGCATCCGCATCGAGCGCTTCGGCTGAGCAGCCGGGGGTTCGGGGCGGGCGGGATACGCGGGAGGGCTCCGGACCGGGTACCTGACGGGTGTGGACCTGCGTACCCGGTCGCACCGCCCGCGCGGGCGGCACAGTCCGCTCCGGGGGCGGTCGGACGCGGTGGAGGCGTGGGGGGCGGTGGCCGTCGCCGTTCTGCTCTGCGTGGCCGCGCCACTGGGGGGACGGCTGCCGGGCTGTTCGCCTACGACGGGGCGCGGACGCATGCCGGAAAGCAGCGGGCCGGGCGGCAGGCGGTCCGAGCGGTGGTGACCGCCCGTCCCGTGTCGAGGCCGCGGCGCGCGGCTACCCGCGCCGCGCCGTCACCAGCCGGGCCCGGGGGCTGCCGTCCGCGCGCGCACCGAACTCGGGCAGCGGCTGGAGTTCCACGGTGAAGCCGGCCCGCTCCAGTTCCCGGCGTACGTCGCCGAGGCGGAACGCGCGGTAGTACATGACGAACGGCGGCCGCCACACGGCGTTGCGCACGCGCATCACCGCGTCGAAGCCGAGCAGCGCCCAGTAGGCGGGGCTGGCCGGCCGGGGCGGCGCCAGTACCGGGAACGCGAACCGTCCGCCCGGCCGCAGCGCCGAGTGCACCCGGGCGAAGAGACCGGGCAGTTCGGGGGCCAGGAAGTGCCCGAACGCGCCGAAGCTGACGACCAGGTCGAAGGCGTCCGTGAAGGGCAGCGCGCGGGCGTCGGCCCGCACCAGGGTGACGCGCTCACCCAGCCCGTGCCGTGCCACGTCGAGCATGCCCGCGCTGAAGTCGACCCCGGTGACGCTCCGGCGGCACAGCCCGTCCAGCACCGCGAGCCCCGCCCCGGTGCCGCAGCACAGGTCGAGCCCGTCCTCGAACGGTCCCGACGGCCCGAGCGCCTTCGCCACCGCGTCCAGCAACGCGGCGGGCGTCCGGAACGGCGTGTGGTCGAACTTGGGCGCGAGCAGGTCGTACCCCCGCTCGACGGACGACAGCGCCTGCACGGCCAGTTCACGCACGGTGGGACCTTCGGGGCTGAACATGGGTCCAGCGTAGGGCGTGCGGGCGCCGGGTCAGGGGCGGCCGAGGAAGTCGGCGGCGACCGACGTGAACCTCTCCGGGTCGTCGAGCCAGGGGTAGTGCCCCGCTCCGGGCTGGACGGCGAGCCGCGCGTCGGGGAGGAGTTCCGCGCATCCGGCGACGACGTCGGGCGGGCTGTTGAGGTCGAACTCACCGGTGAGCAGCAGCACGGGTGCGGCCAGTTCGGCGAGCGCCGCGCGTGTGGCGGGCGGGTCGAAGGCGCCCTCCTCTCCGAAGCGCGTGACGGCCTCCATGTTGTCCGGCCGGCTGTCCGCGTGGTGCCTCCGGGCCGTGGCGTCCCAACGACCGTAGAAGAAGGGACTGATGGCGTCCCAGTCCGTGCCCGTGCCCTCGGTGATGGCCTCGAGCGCGGCGAAGGCCGCCGGGAACCAGGGTTCGTCCTTGCGGAGCCGGGCGACCTGGCGCCGGGTCTCGCCCGTGATGTCCAGGCCGACCGCGCGGGTACCGGGCCCGATCAGGGCGAGGCGGCGGATCCGGTGCGGGTGGCGGGCCGCGTACTGCACGGCGATGTTGGCGCCGGCGGAGTGGCCGAGCAGGTCGATCCGGTCCAGGCCGAGGTGGACACGGAGGGACTCGATGTCCTCCACGAGTCGGTCGCAGCGGTAGGAGGCGGGGTCGTCGGGGGGCGCGGACCGGCCGGTGCCGCGAAGGTCGGGGACCGCCAGCCGCCGGCGCGCGGACAGGCCGCCGAGGTCACCCAGGTAGCGGGAGTCGGTGGGGCCGCCGGGCACGCAGATCACCGGAGCACCGTGCCCTTCGCCGAGGTCGCGATAGGCCAGCCGGGTGCCGTCGGGCGCTGAGTAGGTGGGCATGGCGGGAAGTCTGCCCCAGCGGGCCGTCCCGCACGGGTCCTTTCAGCCCCTCGAGCGGTCCAGTGTGCTGCGGGTGTCCGTTGCCGGCCGGTCCGGGATCTCGTCGCTCCTCGGGGGCCCTTGCCGGGGGCGTGACCGGTTCGGCTGCGCTCTTGGTTCTTCCAGGCGGCGGTGGACTCGGGTTCCGGGCAGGTCGTGCGGACGGGGCACATGTGACGCTCCACCATGTGGCCACGCACCATGTCGTCCCGTCCAGGCATCGGCACACGGAGGGGGTGTTCACCGCAGGCCTACGGCGGCCACACGGGGAACACGGCCACACGGCCCCCGAGTGCGGCATCCGGGTTGCGCGGGTCAGCCGTCCGGCGCGGGCAGCTCGCCGCACCTCGCCGACCTTCCTACGTTGATCATATGAGCACCGGATTCTCACGTCGGGCGATCGTTTCCGTCTGTTCCCTGTGCGTGGCGGGAGCGTTGGCCCTCGGGCCCGCGTCCGCCGCCACCGGCAGCGGCGGGGAACCCGCGCCGCCCGCGCCACGGGCGGCCGTCCCGCAGCCGTCCCTGCTCTACGGCTCCGGCGTCCAGGTGCGCCCGCGCGCCGGTGCCCCCGAGACCCCGCAGCTCTCCGCGCTCTCCTGGCTGGTGGCCGACGCCGACAGCGGGGACGTTCTCGCCGCCGACGGCGCGCACCGCAAGCTGCCGCCCGCGAGCACCCTGAAGACCCTGTTCGCCCTCACCGTCCTGCCGACGCTGCCCTCGACCCAGCAGCACAGGGTGACTTACCAGGAGCTGGCGGACGTCGGCGAGGGCAGCAGCCTGGTCGGTGTGGAGGAGGGCCACACCTATCAGGTGGCCGACCTGTGGCGCGGGGTCTTCCTCAGCTCGGGCAACGACGCCGTGCACGTCCTCGCGGCCCTGGACGGCGGTGTGGACGCCACTGTCGCCAAGATGCAGACCAAGGCGCGCACGCTGGGCGCGATGGACACCCATGTGATCTCCCCGGACGGCTACGACGCCCCCGGCCAGGTGTCCTCGGCGTTCGACCTGGCGGTGTTCGGCCGGGCCGGGCTGCGCAACCCCGACTTCGCCCGGTACTGCTCCACCGCGCAGGCGCAGTTCCCCGGTGACGGCTGGCCGTTCGCCATCGAGAACACCAACCGGCTGCTGAGCGGGGAGGACGGCGTGGCCCCGTATCCCGGCATCATCGGGATCAAGAACGGCTACACCAGCAACGCGGGCAACACCCTGGTCGCCGCCGCCCGCCGGGGCGGCCGCACGCTGGTGGTCACGGTGATGAACCCGCAGGAGGGCGGCGGGCTCGCCGTGTACGAGGAGGCGCGCCAACTGCTGGACTGGGGCTTCGCGGCCGCCGGCCGGGTGGACCCGGTGGGTTCGCTGGACGGCCTGCGCGCCACCCCGGAGCCCACGCACTCCGCGCTCCCCGTGGCGGCCGCCACCTCCCCGGCCCCGGACGACGACACCGACTGGACGCGCACCGCGACCATCGCCGGCATCGTCGTCCTCGGCGCGGCCGGCGTCACCCTGGCCCTCCGCAGCAAGGGCGGCCGGGACAGCGGGAGCGGCACCCGGACCTGACCGGTCAGGCGGCAGGGTCCAGCGCCGGTACGGTGCGCACCGCGCCCACCGGCCGTCCCCCGCCCAGCAGGGGCGCGCCCGTGAACTCCGTGAGGAGGGCCGGGTCGATCCCGGCGCGGGCGAGGGCGGCCGCGGCGACGGGGACGCGGGCCCGGTCGGCGCCGTCCGCGATCTTCACGGCGACGGCGCGGCCGTCGGGCAGCGCGGCGACCTGGACGCCCTCGAAGCCGTCCTTGGCGAGCAGACCGGGCACGGCCCGCATCAGCGCGGCCACGTCACGGCGGACGCCGGAGGCCATCTCCGCGTGCTCCCGCATGGCGTCCGCCACGCGGGCCTCGGGCGTACCGGGGGCGGCGGCGGTGATGCGTCCGAGCGCGCGGGCGAGTCCGTGCAGGGAGACGGCGAACAGGGGCGCGCCGCAGCCGTCGACGGTGACGTGGGCGATCCGCTGGCCGGTGAGGTCCTGGACGGTGTCGGCAACGGCCCGCTGGAGCGGGTGGGCCGGGTCGAGGTAGTCGTCCAGGGACCAGCCGTTGAGCTTGGCGGTCCACAGCATGGCGGCGTGCTTGCCGGAGCAGTTCTGCGCGAGCCGGGAGGGGCCCCGGCCCTCCCGGACCCAGAGGTCGCGGACGACGGGGTCGTAGGGCATGTCGGGGGTGTTGCGCAGCTCGGCCTCGGTGAGCCCCGCGAGGTCCAGGATGCGCCGGGTGCCGTCGAGGTGGCGTTCCTCACCGGAGTGGCTGGCGGCGGCCAGGGAGAGCAGGTCGTCGTCGAGGGGCAGGCCGGCGCGCAGCATGGCGACGGCCTGGAGGGGCTTGAGAGCGGAGCGCGGGTAGAAGGCGGCCTCGGTGTCCCCGAGCCGGAACCGTACGTCGCCGTCGGCGCCGAGGACGACCACCGAGCCGTGGTGGACGCCCTCGATGACGCCGCCGCGCACCAGGTGGACGACGGGAGTGTGGCAGGGCTCGCGCAGGACGGGGGTGTCCAGGAGCACTGCCGGGGTCGCGGGATCGGGGATGGCCTGGGCCTGGGTCACGCGTCGGCTCCGGTGGTCTCGGGGCCGCCCGGTACGGACAGCGCCGGGGGTGTGGCGGTGCCGGTGGGGCGGACGATTCGGGTGAGGGTCGCGGCGACCCGGTCGAGGTGGTGGGTCATCGCGGCGACGGCGCCGTCCTCGGAGCCCGCCGCGAGCGCTTCGACGAGGGCGCGGTGTTCGCGGTCGGACTGCTCGCGACGGCCGCCGAGTTCGGTGAGGAAGGCGGACTGGCGGGCGAGGGCGTCCCGGATCTCCTCGATGACCTTGCGGAAGACCGGGTTGCGGGCGGCCTCCGCGACGGCGAGGTGGAAGAGGGTGTCCATGGCGACCCAGGCGGCGGTGTCCGTCTCCCGCTCCATGCGGTCCAGGAGCGCGGTCAGCCGGTCCAGGTCCTCCGGCGTGCGGCGCCGGGCGGCGTACCCGGCCACCGGGACCTCGACGTGCCGGCGGACCTCCAGCAGGTCGCCGGCCGCGTAGTCGCCGAACGTGGGCTCCTCCACGGTGTCGGCGACGACGAAGGTGCCCCTGCCGGTACGGGAGACCGTGAGCCCCATGGTGTGCAGGGCGCGCAGCGCCTCGCGGACGACGGGGCGGGAGACCCCCAGGGTGCGGCAGAGCTCGGCCTCGGAGGGCAGCTTGTCGCCGATGGCGTACTCGCCGCGCTCGACGGCGCCGCGGAGGTGGCCGAGGACCGCTTCCAGTGCGCTGACGCGTCGGGGGGCCGGACCACCTGTCTTGCTGTCTGACAGGTTCACCGGGCGATGGTGCGGTCTGAGGCCAGATCCTGTCAAGGCGTGACGATCCGGCACACGCACGGGGTGCGGGCATCCGGCTCGTCCGGATGCCCGCACCCCGTGCGGTGGCGCGCTCGCCTCAGTTGCTGAGCGTGCCGGTGGCCAGCAGACCGATCAGCGCAACACCGACGACGATCCGGTAGATCACGAAGGCGTTGAACGAGTGCTTGGCGACGAACTTCAGCAGCCAGGCGATGGAGGCGTAGGCCACCACGAAGGAGACGACGGTGCCGACCACCAGCGGGGCGGCGCCCACACCGGCGCCGAGGGCGTCCTTCAGCTCGTAGACACCGGCGCCGGTGAGGGCCGGGATGCCGAGGAAGAAGGAGAGGCGCGTGGCGGCGACCCGGTCCAGGTCGAGGATCAGCGCCGTCGACATGGTGGCGCCGGAGCGGGAGAAGCCGGGGAAGAGCAGCGCGAGGATCTGCGAGGAGCCGACCAGCATCGCGTCCTTGAACGAGGTGTCGTCCTCACCCCGCTTGTGGCGGCCCATCTGGTCGGCGGCCCACATGACGCCGGAGCCCACGATCAGCGAGCCGGCGACCACCCAGAGGGAGGCGAGCGGGCCGTCGATCAGCGGCTTGGCGGCCAGTCCGACGACGACGATCGGCACGGTGGCGGCGATCACCCACCAGGCGAACTTGTAGTCGTGGCGGTAGCGCTCCTCGGAGTTGAACAGGCCCCGGAACCAGGCGCTGACGATCCGCTTGATGTCCTTGAAGAAGTAGACGAGCACGGCCGCGATGGCTCCGACCTGGATCACCGCGGAGAACCCGACCACGGACTTGTCGTCCACGGGGATGTGCATGAGTCCCTCGGCGATCTTCAGGTGACCGGTGGAGGACACCGGGAGGAACTCGGTCACCCCCTCCACTACTCCGAGGACGACGGCCTGACCGACAGAGATGGCACTCATGGATTCCAGTTCTGGGGAGAGGGGGTCCGACGGCGGTGCGGACACGTCTTGGCGCGCCCGTACGGCACCGGCGCGGACCGCTCGGGAGCGCCGCCCGCGCGTACGGCAGCGTAGAGGTACCCGGGGTGTGGCACGGCACGCAGCCACGCGCGCAGCGGGCGGAACCGACCCCGCTCACAACGACTTCTTACCGTCACCGCCCGTATTGCCCGGCATGCGAGGTTCACCAGTTCTTCTCGAAGAGCTGGGCCACCTCGGCGATCCGGGCCTCGTCGCGGCGGTAGTAGGTGCGCAGCAGCCGGCGCCTGGCGCGCAGCAGGCCGAGACGGGTGAGGAGGTCGAGATGGGCGGCGGCCGTACGGCGGGGCACGCCGAGCTTGGCGGCGACGGCGCCCGGGGTGACCCCGGTGCCGAGGAGGTCGAGGCCCGTCGGCGGGAAGTGGGCGGGCGGGTCCTCGAGCCAGTGCAGGACGGTCTGCCGCATCCGGCCGGAGGGGGCGCCCATCATGCGTGCGCCCCCTCTCCCGGCCCCTGGCCGCTCGCGTCCCGTGGCTCCACTGTGGCGCAGGCGACGGGGACACGTCCGGCTCTCGGGACGGGTTGTCCGGTACCCGACGGAGGACGGGCGACCGCGAAGAGGCGTACGGGGGCCGGAGGGGCGAGACCGCCCGTACGGCGGGCCGCAACTGCACCAAGGGCTGTCCCGTGATCCCCGGCGGGCGCGCGACGACAGCCGCGGCGCCTCGCCGCGTTGCCGGATCGCCCGCATACGCCCGGTACGAGGGCGACCCGCCGCCTTGCGACGCACCGCATCCGCCGCCGCGCGCTGATCCACCGGGCATTACGGGACAGCCCTTAGTTGCACAGTCAATAATTGGCTGGAACGGTGCTAACGTGCGGGTATGGCAGTGAAGACGGGCGAGGGCGCCCGGCTCGAAGAACGCTGGCGGGACATCCTCGCGGTGCACGCGCGCACCATGTGCGAGATAGACCGCGCCCTGCATCCGCACGGGCTGGGTGCCAGCGACTTCGAGGTGCTGGACATCCTGTCCGCGGAGACGCCCGTCGAGGGCGACCACTGCCGGGTGCAGAACCTGGTCGGCCGGGTCCACCTCAGTCAGTCCGCGCTCTCGCGGCTGATCGGACGGCTGGAGAAGGAGGGGCTGGTCGAGCGCACGGTGTGCGCGGAGGACCGGCGCGGGGTGTGGGTGACCCTCACCCGCCGGGGCCGCGAACTGCACGCGGAGGTGCTGCCGCTGCACCGGGGCGTGCTGGAGCGGATGCTGGCACACGCCTCGGACTGACGTCCGGCTCGCACACGGGCGACCCCATGTGCGTTCCCCCTACAGCCACCGGGCTCATGGACGCTGTCCCCATGGGGGCAGCGTCCACATGGATCCGCCACACACTCCCAGACACACCTGTATGGCGAAGCCGCCCATGTGCGGCTCCGCCATACGTGAGGCGATTCAGCGTGCCAGCAGTGAGCGCACGCCCTGCGAGGTCAGCGTCAGACCGTGCTCCGAGCTGCCGTCGATGGCGAGCGACAGCTCCTCCTCGGGCCACTGGGAGGCGAGGGCGCCGAGCTGGATGAGTCGGTAGCGGGAGACGGACGGCAGCAGCCCGGCCATCTCCAGTTCCGAGGTGAAGACGGGTACCACCTGCTCGCCGCCGGGCTGCTCGAGCACCGGCAGGGCGACCATGGTGGAGTCGGCGTCCTCCGCGTGCACGGCCTCGTCGGGCATCGGGACGAGCACGTCACTGTGCGCGAGGGTTTCGAGGGCGGCCTGGTCGTCGGTTTTGACGGCCAGCACGTCCAGCGCCTGCTGGGCGGGCGTCGGCATCGGAAGGTCGTCGTGTGCGGGTGTCTCCATGGCACATCCCCAGGTAGTGCGGTCGTACGGGCTCGCGCCGGACCGTGGCCCGAGCGCGCTCCCGGCCGCGTACCCATCCGGCAACGGACCATGCGCGCGGCTTTCCGGCGGCCCGGAGCCCGTCCAGGACGGGTCACCCGATCGGACGGCGTCCGGCCACGTCCCCTCAGGGACCGCCGTCGCCCAGCAGTTCGTCGACCGTGGTGACCCGGATCAAGGGCCGGTACAGATCCAGCACCTGCAGCGCGTTGGCGTGCGCCTCGTCGTCCGCGCCGGCGCAGGCGTCCGCGACCACCACCACCTCGGTGCCCGCGTCTGCGGCGGCCAGGGCGGTGGTGAGGACGCAGCACTCGGTGCTCACCCCGGCCAGGACCAGCCGCGAATCGGGAGCGAGCCGTGCGGCCAGTTCCGGCGTCCACTTGCCGAAGGTCTCCGCGTCCAGGACCGGAGCGTCCAGGCCGGCGAACTCCGGCGTCAGCCGCCACAGCCCGGCGTCCGGGGGCTGGAGGGCGAAGCGCCACTGCTCGTAGTAGGCACGCCAGACCCCGGCGGGCCGGGCCGGCGCGACGAACCGGGTGAGGACCGTCCGCTCCGCGAAGGCGGGCAGCAGCCGCGTCGCACCCGCCACCGCCGCGGCATAACGCGGGGTGGCCCACGGGCTGCCCGGGTCGGCGAAGACGCGCTGCATGTCGATGACGGCGAGCAGCCCCGGTACCGGCCTCACGCGCCGTACATCCCCGGAGCCGGAGCCGGACCCGGCGGGAGTGCCTCCTGGGCCCGGACCCGGCCGCGGCCCAGCAGCAGGGTGCCGAGGAAGGTGAGGACCAGCGCGACGAGGACGCCGAGGTTGGCGTACGCCCACTGACCGGAGCGGCCGCCGAGACCGAGCGGGCCGAGGAGGTAACCCTGCCAGGTCAGCCAGCCCGCGGCGGTGTTGGTGACCAGTCCCCAGCCGATCGCGGTGGCGCCGACGGTGAGGACGAGCGGCAGGGCGCGGGTGTCGCCGTAACGGCCTTCGGGACGGAACAGGTCCCCCGCGTCGTAGTCGCGGTGACGCAGCGCGACGTCGGCGAGCATCACGCCGCACCAGGCGGCGATGGGGACGCCGAGAGTGGTGAGGAAGCCCATGAACTCGTCGAGGAAGGCCCCGGCGAAGAACACGATGTACACGGAGCCGGCGATCATCAGGACGCCGTCGACGAGGGCGGCCAGATAGCGCGGCACGCGCAGTCCGGCGGAGAGCAGCGCGAGGCCGGAGGAGTAGATGTCCAGCACCGCGCCGCCGACCAGGCCGAGCACGGCCACCAGGGCGAAGGGGACGAGGAACCAGGTCGGCAGGATGGTGGTCAGCGCACCGATGGGATCCACCGCGATGGCCCGGCTGAGCCGGTCGGAGGATCCGGCGAGCAGCAGCCCGAAGACCAGCAGGAGCAGCGGGGCGGCGGAAGCGCCGAGGGTGGTCCAGACGACGACGCCGCGGCTGGAGGAGGAGCGCGGGAGGTAACGGGAGTAGTCGGCCGCGGCATTGACCCAGCCGAGCCCGAAGCCGGTCATCGTGAACACCAGCGCGCCGGTGAACTGCTGCGGCGAGCCCGCCGGGATGGCGCTGACGGTCGACCAGTGCACGTGGTCGGCGACGAGGGCGACGTAGACCAGGGTGAGCACGCCGGTGACGATGGTGATCACGGTCTGGAAGCGCATGATCAGGTCGAAGCCCATGACGCCGCCGACCACGGTGAGCGCGGCCACGACGAGGAGGGCGACGGCCTGTGTCTCGGTACCGCCACCCCAGCCGAAGCGGCTGAAGACGGTGGCGGTGGCGAGGGCGGCGAGCGAGGCGAGGACGGTTTCCCAGCCGACCGTGAGCATCCAGGAGACGAAGGACGGCAGGCGGTTGCCGCGCACTCCGTAGGCTGCCCGGCTGAGCACCATGGTGGGCGCGGAGCCGCGCTTGCCGGCGACGGCGATGAGGCCGCAGAGCAGGAACGAGGCGACGATGCCGAGGAATCCGGCGGCGATTGCCTGCCAGAAGGAGACGCCGAAACCGAGGGTGAAGGCGCCGTAGCTGAGGCCGAGGACGCTGACGTTGGCGCCGAACCAGGGCCAGAAGAGGGTGCGTGGGGTGCCCTTGCGGTCCGTGTCCCCGATGACGTCGAGGCCCTGGGTCTCCAGCCGGATATGGCGGTCGTCGGCTCCGCTGTCCTGGGGGTGCTGCGGCTGCGTCATCGGCGACCTACCTGTCCTGACGTGTCGCGTCCAAGCTAGGCGGGTGGGTGCGGGGGCGCAAGGAACGACCCGGGGTCAGCCGGTGGGCCCGGGCGGGGGCTGCGGGCGGGCGCGGTTTGGCGGTCCTCGGGAATGGCATTAGGTTAGGCGGCCCTAACATGTTGCCGCCATCCGGCCGGCGCCGCGGCGGCCTCCGGTCGTGCGCGTGACCGCGTGCTCTGCCAGGGAGGCAGCGTTGTCGACACCCCCCTTCTCCTCGGTCATACGCGCCGCCAGCCAGGACCGGCACACCGAGGCCGAGCAGGCGCCGTTCATGCGCGATCTGCTCGGCGGCCGGTCCGGGGTGGACGCCTTCATCAGGTACACCGAGCAACTCTTCTTCGTCTACCGCGCGTTGGAGGATGCCGCCGCCCCTCTGGCGACCGATCCGGTCGCGGGCCCGTTCCTGCGTCCCGAGCTGAGGCGGGTGGGCGAGCTGGAGCGGGACCTGCGGCACCTCCTGGGCGGGGAATGGCGTGACCGGGTGGCCCCGCTGCCCGCGACACAGCGGTACGCGGCCCGGATCACCGAGGTCGCCGCGAGCTGGCCCGCAGGGTACGTGGCACACCACTACACCCGGTACCTGGGCGATCTGTCAGGCGGTCAGGTGATCAGGCGCGTCGCGGAGCGGGCCTGGGGGCTGGAGAGCAAGGGCGACGGCGTCCGCTTCTACGTCTTCCAGGGCATCGACAACCCGGCCGCCTTCAAACGCGAGTACCGTGCACGGCTCGACGCGCTGCCGGTGGACGAGTGGGAGAAACGGCGTGTGGTGGAGGAGTGCCGGTCGGCGTTCGCTCTGAACAACGCGGTCTTCACCGACCTCGGCAGCCTTTTCCCGGCCACCGCCTGACATCCCCTCACCGGGCCGGTGCGGTCCTCGCGGCGGGCTCGCGCCGTTCGTCGGGGCAAAGCACCGGCCGATGCCACGGATCCGGGCGTGCCGTTCCACCTGGGTGCGGCGGCCTTCGTACTGGCCGCCCAGCACCGGCCGGTGGGCACGGCCCGCTGCGCGATGCGGAGGAGCGCCCGGAGGAGCCGGCCGTCGCGCCCTCGCTCACCTCGGTCGGCGCTCCCGTGACGGCGGGCGCCGCCCTGGTCGTCGCGGCGGCCGGCGCGCACGGCGGAACACGGGCCGGCGTGGACGCCGCGGCGCGGCCGGCACGGGAGACCAGCGACCCGCTGGAGGCCGTGCACGTCCGGGAGACGGCCGGGCAAGCGGCGCGGGTGGGCGCGCGGACCGTGGCGATGGGCCGTTCGCCGCGCGGACCACCGGCCCGGTTCGCGGACGGCGGCATGACTTCCGCCCTCGCCCACGGCGCGCCCGGTGACGTGGTGCCGGTGGACGCGGAGCCGGTGCCCCGGCAGTTGACCGAGGGCACGCCGGCGAAGCCGCGCGATGGCGCGGTCCGAGCGGCACAGGACGACGGGGACGGGCCGTGGCGTTGCGGCGGGCCTCCCGTTCTCAGCGGAGCAGAAGCCCGTTGATCTGGTCCCGCACCGCGGTGCGGGCGGCCGGGACGTCACTGAGGAGCGTCGGTCCGAGTGCCGCCAGCGGCTCCTCGGGGTCGGACCCGCACTCGGTGCTCTCGCTGACGACCTCGTAGCCCTCGCGTACGGCGACGGCGAGCCGGAAGCGGCCCTCCCCGAGGGCGTGCAGGGCGGAGGCGACGACCAGGGGCGGCGGTCCGCCCGGCTCGCCCTCGTGCTTGCGGTAGGCGCTGGCCACGGGGGTGTGCCAGCGCAGCCTGAGCAGGACGGGACTCTTGGCGACGACCTCGGCCAGGTCGGTGTCGTACACACCGGTGGAGGTCAGGACCGTGGCGCGGCTGTCCAGGACGAGGGCGGCCGGGAGGAGGCAGCGCAGGGTGCTGCCCGCTATGTTGCCGCCGACCGTGGCCGCACGGCGTACGGCGCCGGTGCCGACCGAGCCCGCCGCGCGGCGCAGCACCTCCGGAACACGGTCGTCGACGCGCTGGAGAACGACGGCACCGCCGAGTTCCTCGGGGCCCAGGACGTTGGCCTCGGGCAGTTCGCGCAGCGAGACGGCCTGGGCCGGGAAGCCGTCGCGCTGCCAGGTGGCCCAGACCAGAGTGGCGCCGCCCACGGGCACGGCGCCCTCGGCCAGGAATTCCCGTGCTTCGGACATGGACTTGGGGAGACGCAGCAGCACGGTGGCCGACCTGCCTTTCCTCGGGTGGGGTGCGGCGAACGGCCGCCTCCGCCGCCGGGGCCATTCTCACCAGCCCGGAAGGGGCGCGTACAGGGCTCATCACCGCGATCGCCGCGCGCCCCGTCGCGCCCCCTGCACGGCCCCGGCGAGAACCGGCCTCGAACCACCTCACCGGCGGCCCGGAGGTCCGGCGGTCCGGGCAGGCGCGGTGGGTTCAGCACCGGGTACGGACCAGCAGGTTCAGGAGCCGCGGCGCCCCGATGACAGCCCTCACGAGAGCGGCGCCGAACCGGGCGGGGAGCTCAGGTTGCGGCCGGTGAGGCCGGTGACGCGGACCAGGACGGCGCCCGGCATCACGGCCGCCGGGGCCACCCGCGTACCGGGGCCGCTGGTGCTGTGACCGGAAAGGTTCACAGCACTAGGGAAGGCGTGCCACGCCTGCGTAGATCCCGCTCGCCTCCGGCGCCGGGGTCTCGCCGTCCTTGAACCACTCGGTGGCCGTGACGAGACCGGGCTCGATGAGTTCCAGGCCCTCGAAGAAGCGCTCGACGCCCGCGCGGTCGCGGAACCCGAGCCGGATGCCGCCCTTGGCGTACTCGGCGGTGACCTGCGCGGACAGCTCCGGGAAGATGTCGGAGGAGGCGTGGGAGAGGACCAGGTGACTGCCCGACGGGAGGGTGGCGAGAAGGTTGGACACGAGCCCGTAGGGGTCCTGGTCGTCGTTGATGAAGTGCATCAGGGCGATCAGGGACAGGGCGATCGGCCGGTCGAAGTCGAGCGTCTGGCGGGCGTTCTTGATGATGGCGGCCGGGTCGCGGACGTCGGCCTCCACGTACTGGGTGGCGCCCTCGGGACGACCGACGAGCAGTGCCTCCGCGTGCCGCAGCACGATCGGGTCGTTGTCGGTGTACACGATGCGGGCGCTCGGCACGATTCGCTGGACGATCTGGTGCAGGTTCGGCTCGGTGGGGATGCCGGTGCCGATGTCGAGGAACTGGTCCACGCCCTGCGTGGCGAGCCAGGCGACGGCACGGTTCATGAAGGCGCGGTTCTGCCGGGCACCGGCGGCCGCCTCGGCGGGCAGCCGCTCCCCGACCGCCTCGTCCACGGGGTAGTTGTCCTTGCCGCCGAGCAGCCAGTCGTACACCCGCGCGGGATGGGCCGTGCTGGTGTCTATCTGGCGAGGGCCGGGGATGCCGGTGGTCATGGGGGCTCCGTCATGATTCTGGCCGGTGCGAACACAGACGATCATCCAGTGGTGGTCGTCATTCTGCATGTGGGGAAAGGGAGTTGACCAGGCGGGTGACGGACGGCGATCGCCTGTGTGGCCGGGTGTGGCCCATGACCGACCCTGACCCCCAGGTCTCGAAACTATTAGCTGATAATTTGTGAAGCTCGCGGACAGACACGGGGCCAGGGGGTAACGATTTGGCCATCGGTGCCACCGTGGTGGTCACCGATTCCGGCCGGTCCGTCTGCCCGCGCGAGCAAGGCCGAGTGGGGAGGGAGACCTGTCGTGACCGAGGCAGGGCGGGGGGCGGACGCGAACGACGCCGGTGACGGTGTCCGGCGTGGGCGGGGCCGGCGTGCGGCGCCGAAGCGGGCGTGGGGACGCCGCGCCCAGGAGCCGGCCCGGCCGGAGACCGGACGCGCCCCGGACCCGGCCGTGTTCGAGCCCGAGGCCACCATGCAGCTCCGGGTCGGCTCCGTCCGCCCCGACGAGACGATGCAGCTCAAGATCGTCGCGCTCGACGGCACCCGTCCCGCACCGCGGACCGGGCCGAGTACCGGCGAGGATTCCGGCGCCTCCCGCCCGTCCGGCGTCCCGGCCCCGCTGCTGACCGTCCTCGACGTGCTGCGCCGCCACCTCGCCCGGGCCACCGCCAGGCTCGCCCCCTACGCCGCACTCGCCGCGCCGTACGTCCGCAAGCTGCGCCCCGAGTACCCGCGACCGGGCCGCGAGGACTGGCGGCGCTGGATACCGTCCTGGCGGCAGTGGCTCGCCGGCTGGCTCGCCCTGGCCGGGTTCTCCGGTCTCTGCCTCACCGTGGCCTACGCGGCGACCGACGTCCCCGCCAATCTCAACTCCTACGCCACCCAGCAGGACAACGTCTACTTCTGGTCCGACGGCACCCCGATGGCCCGGACCGGCTGGGTGCGCCGGCAGGCGATGCCGCTCAAGGACATCCCGGAGGGCGTGCGCTGGGCGGTGCTGGCGGCGGAGAACGAGAGTTTCTACTCCGACCCCGGCATCTCCGCCAAGGGCATCACCCGCGCCCTGTGGCGCACGGTCGGCCAGGGTGACACCGAGGGCGGCTCCACGATCACCCAGCAGTACGTCAAGAACGTCTACCTGAACCAGGACCAGAACCTCGGCCGCAAACTCACCGAGGCGATGATCGCCCTCAAGCTCGACAACCGCATGAGCAAGGACAAGATCCTCGAGGGCTACCTCAACACCAGCTGGTTCGGCCGCGGCACCTACGGCATCCAGCGCGCCTCGCAGGCCTACTACGGCAAGGACGTCAGCAAGCTGAACCCCAGCGAGGCCGCCATGCTGGCCTCACTGCTCAAGGGCGCCGGGCTGTACGACCCCACGCTCAGCGCGGCCAACCACCGCCGGGCGGTGGACCGGTGGTCGTGGATCCTCGACCGCATGGTCAAGATCGGCAAGCTCTCCCCGGCCGAACGCGCCAAGTACACCGAGTTCCCCGAGCCGGCCAGGACGCCCCAGATCTACGACACCGGTAAGCAGAGCGACTACCTGGTGGAGCTGGCGTCCCAGTACGCCAGGAAGAACGCCCACCTGTCGGACAAGGAGTTCGACCTCGGCGGCTACCAGATCTACACCACCTTCGACCGCAAGCGGGAGAGCGAGCTGACCGACGCGGTCACCAAGGCCCGCGAGGCAGCTCGCAAGAAGGACCCCCAGGCCGCGCGCACCGCCCACTACGGCGCCGCCTCGGTCGCCACCGACGGCCGGATCGTCGCCGTCTACGGCGGCCCCGACCACCGCAAGCAGGGCTACAACGAGTCCAACGCCACTACTGTGCCCGCCGGTTCGGCTTTCACACCCTTCGTCTACGCGGCGGGGCTGGAGAACGGGGTGCGCAAGACCCGCGAGGGCCCGGCCACCCCGGTCACCCCGGAGTCGGTCTACGACGGCGACGACGCGGTGCCCGTCACCACCCCCGAGGGCCCCTACTGGGACCGCAGCGGCAAGAAGGTCGCCGCGCACAACGACGGAAATCGCTCCTACGGGCCGATCTCCCTGCGCCGGGCCCTCGCCCGCTCGGTGAACACGCCGTTCATGCAGCTCGGCATGGACACCGGGCTGGAGAAGGTGAAGGCCACCGCGCAGGCGGCCGGGCTCCTGCCGTCCAGCTTCGGCCCGGCGACGCCCACCCTTTCGCTCGGCACCTCCACGCCCAGCACGATCCGCATGGCCAGCGGTTACGCCACCTTCGCGGCGGACGGCCGGCACACCGAGCCGTACTCGGTGCGCCGGGTCACCCGCAACGGCGCGGGCGTCCGCCTGGACGCGCCCGACCGGCGCCGTGCGGTACGCCCCGAGGTCGCGCAGCAGGTCAGCGAGGCCCTCGCGGACAACTTCCGCGCCTTCCACCCCACTCCCGCGGCGACCACCCCGGCCGCCGGGAAGGACGGCACCACCGACAAGGACACCGCGCTCTGGTACACGGGCACCCTGAAGTCGGTGTCGACCGCGGTCGTCGTCTACCGCATCGACCTGAGCAGGAGCCTGGAGCCGCTGCCGCTGGACGGTCTGGCAGGCACCCGCGAGAACAGCGTGCCGTTCGGAATCTGGTCGCGGGCCGTGGGCGTCGGCTGATCCCCGCCGCCGCTCCGGCCCACCTCCTTCCGGTCCCTCAACCCGCAACCCGTTCCGGAGATCGATCCGTATGAAGTCGTCGAGCACAGGCCGCCGTCGCAAGGCACGCACCACCGAGGGCGGCCGGGTCAAGCGACCCGGCGTCCTCGCGCTGGCCGTGCTGCTCGTGCTCGTGTCCACGGTCACGGGGTATCTGCTGCTGGACCACGAGGACGACATCGCCTCCGCGGTCTCCCCCGCCAAGGAGCCCGGCGCGTCAGCGGAGCCGGAGTGGGACGGAAAAACCAGGGTCCTCGGGGACGGTTCGACGTCCTACACCGGACCGCAGAAGGGCGTATTGAAGCCCGTACGGCTCAAGCATGGTGAGAAACCGCCCCAGTTCGTCGTCTTCTCGTGGGACGGCGGACTGGAGGGCAGCGACCATCTGTTCTCGCACTACCGCGAACTGGCCAAGCGGTACGACGCCCACATGACATTCTTCCTCACCGGCATCTACCTGCTGCCGAAGACCAAGAAGGACCTCTACCACCCGCCGCAGCACTCCCCCGGCGCCGCGGCCATCGACTACGCCACCGACGAGCACATCCGCGAGACGGTGGAGCAGCTGCGCGAGGCGTACGAGGACGGCAATGAGATAGGTACCCACTTCAACGGCCACTTCTGCGGCGCCAAGGGCGGCGGTGACTGGAGTGTGGCGGAGTGGAAGAGCGAGATCGACCAGTTCTACTCGTTCGTGGAGCACTGGAAGACCAACACCGGCTACAAGGACGTCGACCCGCTGCCGTTCGACTTCAAGAAGGAGGTGACCGGCGGCCGTGCGCCCTGTCTGGAGGGCCAGAGGAACCTGCTGAAGGCCATCAAGGGCTACGGCTGGCGCTACGACGCCTCCTCCGCGGGCGACTTCCAGATCTGGCCGGCGAAGAAGGACGGCGTCTGGGACTTCCCGCTCCAGATGCTGCCGTACGAGTCCGGCAAGTACCAGGGCCTGTCCATGGACTTCAACTTCCTGTACAACCAGTCGGACGGCGAGACACATGGCGACCCGGCCGAGTACCCCAAGTGGGAGCAGCAGACGGTCGATTCGTACATGGCCGGTTTCAACCGGGTGTACTACGGGAGCCGGGCGCCGCTGTTCGTGGGCAACCACTTCGAGGACTGGAACGGCGGCATCTACATGCGGGCCATCGACCAGGTGGTCAAGAACATGTGCACCAAGAAGGGCGTGAAGTGCGTGTCCTTCAAGGAACTGGCCGACTGGATGGACGTCCAGACACCGCAGACGCTGGCGCGGCTGCGCAGCCTGGACCCGGCTCAGTCGCCTGACTGGTCGTCGGTCGTCAAGTGACGTGTGAAACAGTCTGGTTCCACTTGTGCATCCTGTCTTCACACCCGCCGCACACGGCATGCGAAGATGCGGTCACCCGGTCTGTGTCACCGGAGTCCCGGTCTGTGTACCGGCGTAGAGGGGATCTTCATTGAAGTCGAGAAAATTGAGCCGTAAGCGGAGCCGCGCCACCATAGTCTCGGCGGCGGCCGCCTCCGTGGTGGCGGGCGTCGCCCTGCTGCCGAACTGGAGCGCGGGCGCGGCGGTCACCGACGACCCGACCGTCGACACGGCGACCAAGGCGACCTTCCAGAAGCTGGCGGACGCGGTCTTCACCGACCGCACCCAGGCCCTGGTGGGCGGTTCCTCGGCAGGCCACAAGCAGCGGACCTCCGGGTTCTCCGGCGATGTGCGCCTGTCCGGCACGCAGTCGCGCCAGGAGGACTCGGCGCTCAGCCAGCTCCGCGGCCGCAAGAGCCGTCTGGCCGCGCTGGGCGAGCAGTACAGCGCGGGCAGCACCAGCGTGAAGCTGGACGCCACGCAGGTCAAGGGACGGCGTGCCACGGTGGCCGTCACCGAGACCACCTCGCTCACGTACAGGAAGGTCACGGGCAACGAGCCCCCCACCACGGGGTTCCAGGCGCACCACGAGCTGACCTTCCGGGCGGACCGCGGCGGCAACTGGCAGCTCACGCGCATCAAGGACACCGACGAGGGCTACCTCGCGGTGAACCAGGTGGCGAAGCCCGAGGTCGCCAAGCCGGCGGTCAAGGCGGACGCCGGCCCGCCGGACGCGCCCCGCGCGGCCACCACACGGCCCGCTCCGGCGAAGCCGAAGACCCTGACGGGTACCGGCTACGACTACAAGGCCATGGTCGCGTACGCGACGAAATACTGGAGCAAGTACAACACCGCGTACCCGAACTTCAACGGGGCCGGCGCGGGTGGTGACTGCACCAACTTCGTCAGCCAGGCGCTGAAGGCGGGTGGCTGGAAGCACGTTCCCGGTTACACGAACGACTTCCACAAGTGGTTCGGTACCGCCGACATCCAGTCGGACTCCTTCGTGGGTGTGAACGAGTTCTCCTGGTTCGCGCTGTCCTCGAAGCGGGTCACGAGCCTTGCGAACGTCTACCAGGCCGACATCGGCGATGTCGTCCAGATGGACTTCAACAAGGACGGGTCCAAGGACCACACGATGATCGTCACCAAGCGCGATGCCCGGGGCGTGCCCTACGTGACGTACCACTCCACCAACACCTACAACCGTTCGGTGGCGAGCCTCGTCGCGTCCTACCCGACGGCGGCGTTCTACGCCTACCGCACCTGATGAGGTGAGTGAGGACCCCCGCCCGGCAGCCCGCCGGGCGGGGGTCCTCGCGCGTCCGGACGACGGTGCTCCTTTGCGGCGTGGCGGGGCGTGGATACAGTCGGCCGTCGACCAGGTCTGGGCGGTGTGGGTTTAAGGGGGGCGTGGATGAGCCGGTACGCACGGTTGGCGTTCACCGAGAACGTGCGGGGCGTGCAGGAGGAGCGGGGCAGTGCGCAGGCCATGGCGCGGCTGCTGGCGGGGGACACCGACGAGCCGGACCGGATGGGGCCGGACGAGGCCGACTTCGTCCGGGCCCGCGACGGGTTCTACCTGGCCAGTACCGGTGAGGACGGCTGGCCCTACGTCCAGTTCCGGGGCGGCCCGCCGGGTTTCGTGCACGTGCTGGACAGCGGCACGCTGGCCTGGGTGGAGGTGCGCGGCAACCGGCAGTACATCACCACGGGCAACCTCCGCTCCGACGAGCGAGTCTCGCTGTTCTTCATGGACTACGCGAACCCCACCCGGCTGAAGATCTTCGGTCGGGCGGAGACACGTGATCCGGCCGAGTTCCCCGAGCTGCACGAGCAGTTGTCCGACCTGCGCACCGACGGCCCGCTGGAGCAGCTCATGCTGGTCCGGGTGGAGGGCCTGTTCTGGAACTGCCCCAAGCACATCACGCCGCGCTACTCGGAGCCGGAACTGGCCGAGGCGCTGGAGCCGTTGCGGGAACGGCTGCGGACGCTGGCGGAGGAGAACCTGGAACTGCGGGAGCGGCTCAAGGCACGGGACTGAGCAATTGCCGGCGGTCCGCGGGCCGCGGCGGGCGGAATCCCGGCGGGGGCCCCGCCACCGCGTGCCCGGAGACCCGGCGTCACCGCGCGGCGAGCCGGGCGCGGATCAGCCACAGCCGGTCGGCGAAGCGGCGCCCGCGCGGCTGGACGTCGTACGGACGGCGTCCCTTACCCGCGCCGGGCCGGCCCGGCTCCTTGAGGGACTCCACGTCCCAGCCGTTGGCCTACAGGAACGGTTCCGGCTCGTCGGTGCCGAAGATCCACGGCGTGCCGCCCTCCGGGAGCCGGTCGAGGAACGGCTTGGAGAACGGGCTGCGCAGCAGGGTCCGGCCCGAACCCGGCCTCGCGCAGTGCGGTGATCAGACGGTACGGGGTGAAGGGCTCCCGGCGCGCCGGACACATCGGTGACGGTGAGCCGGTCGCGGGCGCGGTACGGGCCCCTCGGCCCGAGGCGTCGGGCTGGGGCAGCCTCTTCCGACGCGGGCGGGACCAGTAGACCCCCGAGTGGTTCCAGCCGGAGATGGAGTCGTTCGTCGAGCGGGTCGCCGGGACGGGTGACCGAGACGCCCGTTTCCGGGGCTCCCGAGCGCTTGGCTGGGCCGCGCGGACAGCGGGGCTCCGGTGTGTCCGGCGGGGTTCCCGGCCTCGGTGACCCGCAGCGGTGAGCTGGCGGTGGCCGCGGTCGCGCCCGGCGCGCGGGGGTGGGCGTGGACCTGGACCCGCGCTGCCCGGAGCGTGGAGTGCACCGGTTCCCGCTGGACGAGCGGGAGCGGGCCGAGCTGTGGCCCGCCCACGGCGGGCTGTTCTGGCGGGTGCGGCTCGGCCTCCGGGAGGGGCGGGCTGTGGACGTGGGCCGGCGACCGGTACGCACTGGTCGGAGAGCTGACGCTGCCGGCGTCCGCGCTGGCCGTGGCGGTCACCGCCGATCCATAACCAAAAGTTCGGTATCCCAGAAAAACCAGGTCTTGGACTTCTGATCGCACCGTCGGGACCATGACGGGGAAGGCAGTGCCGAAGCGACCCCCCTCGGCGGCACTGCCGTCCCTCGACGAAAGGAACGGACCGTGCCCCCTGGCCCCCGACCGCCCACCGCGCGCGAGGACCTGAGTGCGGCCGCCCGGCAACTCGCCGGGCGCCTCGGCGGCCGCTGTTCACCGAGGGCCGATCCGGTGGCGCCGGCCGCGTACGCCGGGACGAACACGGTGCTCGGCGGGCTGGACGCGGGCGCGGTGCGTACCGTGCTGGAGCTGTCGGGGCCCCGGGCACCGATCACCAGCATCGTCGAGGTGCGCCACCTGGGCGGGTCCCTGGCCCGGCCGCCCCGCGTGCCGAACTCGGTCGGCCACCGCTCGGCCCGCTGTCTGCTCACGGCGCTCGACCGGGTCACCGACGACACCGCCGACGCTTCCGCGCGGCGCACACCCGGCTCACCGACGCCCTGCCCCCGCACGCCACGGGCCGCAACCTGAACTTCCTCCACGGCGCCGCCGCCACCGCGGACCAGGACCGCTGGGCGTACGAGCCCGGCGACTACGCGCGCCTCGGCCGGATCAAGGCCGCCCACGACCCCGGAAACCTCTTCCGGCTGAACCACGACATCCCGCCGGATCCCTCCCCCGGCCCCCGCCGACGGGCCGCGGCCGACCGCTCAGGACAGCAGAAGGAACGATGATGGAAAAGAAGTGGTGGACCCTGTTGGGGGTGTGCGGCGGGACGTTCATGCTCCTGCTGGACACCACCATCGTGTACGTCGTCATGCCCGACGTACAGCGCGATCTGAACGCCGGCTTCGCCGACCTCCAGTGGGTGATCGACGGCTACGCGCTGGCGCTGGCCTCCTTCCTGCTGACGAGCGGCACCCTGGCCGACCGGTTCGGGCGCAAGCGCCTCTACGCGATCGGCGTGGCCCTGTTCACGGTCGCCTCGCTGCTGTGCGGGTCGGCCCAGTCGCCGCTGATGCTGATCATGTCCCGGATCCTCCAGGGTGTGGGCGGCTCGGTCATGTTCGCCACCGGTCTGGCCCTGCTCGCGGGCGGCTTCCAGGGCAAGGAACGCGGGATGGCGTTCGGCGTGTGGGGCATGGTCACGGGCCTCGCCTCCGCCATCGGCCCGGTGGCCGGCGGCCTGATCTCCAGCGGCATCAGCTGGCGGGGCATCTTCCTGGTCAACGTGCCGATCGGCTTCGTCGTGGCCCTGATCATCGCGCTGCGTGTGGACGAGTCGAAGTCACCGTTCGCCCGCAAGCTGGACCGGCCCGGGTTCGTCCTGCTCACCGGCGGACTCGCCACCCTGGTCTACGGCCTGATCCGCGCCGGTGAGACCGAGTGGAGCGACGGCCGCTCGGTGACCGGTCTGGTGGTGGGCGCCGTGCTGCTGCTGGCGTTCCTGCTGGTGGAGGCGAAGTCCGAGCAGCCCATGTTCGACCTGGGGCTGTTCCGCATCCCGACCTTCGTCGGCGGTTCCATCGCCGCGTTCGCCATGAACGGCTCGCTGTTCGCGATGTTCCTGTTCCTGGCGATCTACTTCCAGGAGGCTCTGGGCTACTCCTCGCTGGAGACCGGTCTGCGTCTGCTCACCGCCTCGCTGTCGATGCTGGTCGCCTCCCTGATCGCCGGGCGGCTCAGCGCCAAGGTGCAGCCCCGCTACATGATCGGGGTGGGGCTGCTGCTGGTCGGTGCCGCGCTGCTGCTGATGGGCGGGATCGACGAGTCCAGCGGCTGGGAGCACTTCGTCCCCGGTCTGGTGCTGGGCGGTGTGGGTGCCGGTCTGGTCAACCCGCCGCTGGCCTCCACGGCCGTGGGCGTCGTCGACTTCTCCCGCTCCGGCATGGCGTCGGGCGTGAACGGCACTTTCCGTCAGCTCGGCGTGAGCGCCGGTGTCGCGGTGCTGGGCTCGGCCTTCGCCGGTGTCATCAGCGACCGGTTCCGCGACGGGCTGCGCGGGGTGCCGGAACTGGCCGGCCGCAGCGACCAGTTGGCCGCGCTGACGCGGGGCGGCGAGACGGGTGAGGCGGTGCGTGTGGTGCCCGGGCAGTACGGGGACAAGGTGCAGCAGATCGCCACGACCGGGTTCGTGGACGGCCTCAACACCCTGCTCGCGGTGTCGGCCGGCCTGGCCCTGCTCGGCGGTGTCCTGGCCCTGGTGCTGATCCGGCCCGCCGACTTCCAGGCGGCGCAGCAGCCGAAGCCCGAGGCGAAGGACGCCCCCGGTCAGTCGCCGGTGGCCGCGGAGAGCTGAGCCCCGGTACCCGCCGAAGCGGGCCCGTCGGTCGCCGACGGGCCCGCTCGGGTGTGGTGGGATCAGGCGCCGCTCATCGAGGCGGCCTGTGCCGGGGCGGTCTCGCCGAAGGACTGCCGGCAGTGCAGCAGCAGTTCGCGCAGTGCAGGGCTCTCGGTGGGCGCGGAGATCAGGGCGAGCACCGCGGGGACGTCGGCGTCGGTGATGGAGACGGTCCTGAGGCCCTTCTGGTGGGCGGTCATCGACTCGGAGAGCACCGCGACCCCGAGGCCCCGCTCGGCCAGGTGCATCACCGCTCCGGGCGCGCTGGCCTGAAGGGCGATCGTGGGAGTGAGGCCGATGGCGGCGGACGCCTCGTCCAGCGCCGCCCGGATACCGGTCCCCTCGGGCAGGCAGACGAGCGGGTAGGCGCTCAGTTCGGCGAGGGTGACTCCGTCCTTTTCGGCCAGCGGGTGCTCGTGCGGCACCGCGGCGACGATCGGCTCACTGATCACCTGCCAGCCGTCCAGGTCCTCCGGCGCTCGCTGGGCGGCGCCGATCAGCGCGAGGTCGACGGTGCCCTCGCGGACGCACTCGACCAGCTTGGCGGAATCGTCCTCCAGCAGGCTGATCTCGACACCGGGGTGGGCGAGATGGAAGGCGGACAGCGCGTCGAAGAGCGGCTGGACCGTGCAGGCGGTGACCATGCCGACCACCAGCTTGCCCCGGACCAGGCCGTTCATCTCGTCCACGGCCTGCCGCAGCGAGTTCATGGAGGACAGCACGGACTTGGCGTGCGCGAGCACCACCTCGCCGACGGCCGTGAGCTGCACCCTGCGGCCGGAGCGGTCGATCAGGGTGGCCCCGAGGTCGTTCTCCAGCTGGCGGATCTGGGCACTGATACCGGGCTGGCTGATATGCACCAGCTCCGCGGCCCTGGTGAAATTGGCTTCCTGTGCCACGGCGATGAAGTACCTGAGCTGCCTGATCTCCATAACTGCAAATTATAACGCCGATCCGGATGATTGATTGGACTTGTTATCGGCCGATGACGGAAAATTGCGACGCCGGTACCCGGACCGCAGGAAAGGATGATTGTGCCCGAGAACGAGAAGGCCCTGAAGCCGGAAGACCTCACCCGTCTCTTCGTGGAGCGCGCCAATGCCGGTGACGCCGCCGGCCTCGCCGCGCTGTACGACGAGGAGGCCGTGATGGCCTACCCGCCCGGCAGCACCACCGTGGGCCGGGAGGCGATCCGCCGGCTCTGGGAGAAGGCGCTGTCGGGCGGGCCTCACTTCGAGCCCGAGGAGCCGCTGCCCACGCTGGTGTTCGGTGACATCGCCCTCACCTCGACGCCGCCCAAGGACGGTTCGGGCGCCCGCGCGCAGGTGGTCAGGCGCCAGGCGGACGGCAGCTGGCTGCGCATCATCGACCAGCCGGAGTTCCACCCGCCGACGAGCTGACGCCCTGTCCTCTTCCTGCCGTCCTCGCCTGGGCGCCTCCGGCCACCGCACGGCTGGCGCCCGGTGCGCGACACCTGCTCTCCACGCGAGGCACCGGTCCACGGCCAGGTGATTTCCCGGATCGCGCGTTCGCCGGCACCGCATATGGTGCACGGCAGCAGGTCCAGAGCCAAACGGGGGCTCTTCACAGTGGTTCGTGATACTCGGCGCCGCATTCCGTCCCGACGGTTCCTTTTCCGGTTCCGCGGAGCAATTCACCTCACCGTCCCGGTGAGCTGCGACTCGGCGGAAATATGGAATGCGCAGGCGGACAGCCTGCCGGTGACACGTGCGGCGTCGTTCGGGTGACGCAATTCCTCAGTTGAACGCCCGGATCGGCCGGGACGGCCATCCGCAGGCCACACTGCGGGAGACCGCCAGGGAGAGCGGGCTTTCCGCGCTGCACATCCGCCGGGCTGTCGAGGCCAGCCCGCGGCGGCTGCGCAGCGACCGTATCGACGTGTACCAGATGCACCACGTCGACCGGTCCACCCCCTGGGACGAGATCCGGCAGGTCATGGACGTCCTGGTGACCCGGAGCAAGATCATCTACGTAGGCTAGAGCTTCGCCGGCCGGCACCCGGCCGAGGCCCAGGAGCTTGCACACGCCCGGCACCTTCCCGGGGCCGCCGGCCTCGCCGCGCGCCGAACGAGAGGCTCTCAGCTCCAACGAGCGTGCTCCGCGCAGGGACTGGGCGGGGCGCGTCGCCGTGCCGGCGGTCAGGCCGGCAGGGTGCGGGCGATCTCCGTGAGGGCGTCCTGGGCACGCTGGTGCAGGCCGCCTCCGAAGGTGACACGGGCGGCGCCCAGCCGGCCGAGCTCAGCCGGGGCGGGCCCGTCCGGCAGGTGGAGGGCGTTCAGCGGGGCCGGCACGCCCTTGGCAAGCTCGGGCAGCAACTCGGCCGGGGCCAGGATCGGATAGACCACGTCCGCCCCGGCCGCGGCGTACAGACGACCGCGGCTGATCGCCTCCTCCGCGTCGCCCGCGCCGTGCAGGAAGGCGTCCACGCGGGCGTTGAGCACCACCCGGCCGTCTGCGGACGCCACGAACTCGGCCAGCCAGGCGGCGTGTTCGCGGGCGTCCTTGAGCTTGCCGGACGCGTGGTCGGTGTCCTCCAGATTGCAGCCGACCGCACCCACACCGAGCAGCCGCTCCACGATCCGGGCCGGGCCGAGCCCGTAGCCGTCCTCGATGTCGACGGTGACCGGGACGTCGACGGCGCGGACGATCCGGGCCAGCGCCTCGAACACCTCGTCCGCCGGGGCGGCTCCCCCGTCGTCGTACCCGAGCACCGCGGCGACGGCGGCGCTGGACGTGGCCAGCACCCGGTGCCCGGCATCCGCGAACACCCGGGCGCTCACCGCGTCCCACACGTTGGGAATCACCAGCGGATCACCGGGGTCCGGCCGCTGGTGCAGCGCACGGAACTCCTCGGTCCGGGTACGACTGGACACGGATCGCCTCCTGAGGACGGTCATCACGAACGAAGCCGCCGCCAGCGTAGGCAACGAGGGGTTCGTACGTCCCGCGTACGGCGGGCCGGCCGTGTCGACGGCCGGCCCCCCCCCGGTGGCCCGGACGCGGGTGCCGGCCGCAACGGTACAGCGCCCCG
>NZ_JBSFFI010000038.1:0-52049 GCF_053596035.1 Streptomyces sp. NPDC001781
TTTCCGGCGGTTCCGACTCTATCAGATCCTTTCGGCGTCTGATTCCCAGTCAGAGGGGGTTGTCTTCCCGGCCCGCTGGGCCGTTCCGACGTCTCGAACCTTAGCGGATCATCCCCGGCAGTTCCTAATCGGACCGCCGGTTCCCATTCGAATCGAATTCGGACACGCCGAAATCAATCCCAGAGGATGGTCGTACTGGTGGTTTGGATGCCGCTGTTGCGGCGACATGCCGCCTCGGAACTGTTACGGCTCCGGGGCAGACCTAAGACTGTACGGATCTGCCGCAGGGGCTGTCAACACTCCCTGTCAAGATTTTTTCGAGTGGGTGTTCTTCCCCGGCGACGCACTGGGGCCCCTCGACCGATGTAGAGGGGCCCCAGTGCAGGTCAGCGTGTTGTGGATCAGACCTCGACGACGACCGGAAGGATCATCGGGCGCCGGCGGTAGGTGTCCGAGACCCACTTGCCGAGCGTCCGCCGGATGAGCTGCTGGAGCTGGTGAGGCTCCACGACGCCGTCCTGGGCGGACCGCTCCAGCGACTCGGTGATCTTCGGGAGGACCTCCGCGAAGGCACCGTCGTCGATGCCGGAACCACGGGCCTGGATGTGCGGACCGCCGGTGATCTTGCCGGTGGACGCGTCCATCACGACGAAGACCGAGATGATGCCCTCGTCGCCGAGGATCTTGCGGTCCTTCAGCGCGGGTTCGCGCACATCCCCGACCGAGAGGCCGTCGACGTAGACGTATCCGGCCTGGACCTTGCCCGCGATCTTCGCCTTGCCCTCGACCAGGTCGACGACCACGCCGTCCTCGGCGATGACGATCCGGTCGTGCGGGACGCCGGTCGCCGCGCCGAGCTCGGCGTTGGCGCGCAGGTGGCGCCATTCGCCGTGCACCGGCATGAGGTTCTTCGGGCGGCAGATGTTGTAGAAGTACAGCAGCTCGCCCGCGGACGCGTGGCCCGAGACGTGCACCTTGGCGTTGCCCTTGTGCACGACGTTGGCGCCCCAGCGGGTGAGGCCGTTGATCACGCGGTAGACCGCGTTCTCGTTGCCCGGGATGAGGGACGAGGCGAGGATGACCGTGTCGCCCTCGACGATACGGATCTGGTGGTCCCGGTTGGCCATGCGGGACAGGGCCGCCATCGGCTCGCCCTGCGAACCCGTGCAGACCAGGACGACCTTGTCGGCCGGCAGGTCGTCGAGCTGCTTGACGTCGACGACCAGGCCCGGCGGGACCTTCAGGTAGCCGAGGTCGCGCGCGATGCCCATGTTCCGGACCATGGAACGGCCGACGAACGCGACCTTGCGGCCGTACTTGTGGGCGGTGTCCAGGATCTGCTGGATGCGGTGCACATGGCTGGCGAAGCTCGCCACGATGATGCGGCTGCGCGCGCCCGCGAAGACGTTGTCCAGCACGTTGGAGATGTCACGCTCGGGCGGGACGAAGCCGGGTACCTCGGCGTTCGTGGAGTCCGAGAGGAGGAGGTCGATGCCCTCCTCGCTCAGGCGCGCGAAGGCGTGCAGGTCGGTGAGCCGGCCGTCCAGCGGGAGCTGGTCCATCTTGAAGTCGCCGGTGTGCACGACCATGCCGGCCGGGGTGCGGATGGCGACCGCCAGAGCGTCCGGGATGGAGTGGTTGACCGCGACGAACTCGAGGTCGAAGGGGCCGACCCGCTCGCGGTCTCCCGCCTCCACCTCCAGGGTGTACGGGCGGATGCGGTGCTCCTGGAGCTTGGCCTCGATCAGCGCGAGGGTCAGCTTGGAACCGATCAGCGGGATGTCGGGCTTCTCGCGCAGCAGGTAGGGGACCGCGCCGATGTGGTCCTCGTGGCCGTGTGTGAGAACGATGCCCTCGATGTCGTCGAGGCGGTCCCGGATGGAGGAGAAGTCCGGCAGGATCAGGTCGATGCCGGGCTGCTCCTCCTCGGGGAAGAGAACGCCGCAGTCGACGATCAGCAGACGGCCGCCGTATTCGAAGACGGTCATGTTCCGGCCGATCTCACCGAGACCGCCGAGGGGTGTGACGCGCAGGCCGCCCTTGGCGAGCGGCGGCGGCGGGGCCAGTTCAGGGTGCGGATGACTCAAAAGACTCTCCTGACCACACGCGCCACGTACCGGAGGGCACGTGGCGCGCATGACGTTCAGTGCGTGCGGTTGTCGTTGAGGGGGCGGGACGCCGGTGCGCCCGCTGTGCTGTTGTGTACTGCGGTTGTGTGGCTCGGATGGTGCTGAAGTCTGGTGTCAGAGCTGTACCCCGCCGGCAGCAAGATCGATCTTGAGCTGCGCGATCTCCTCCGGCGAGCACTCGACCATGGGGGCGCGCAGCGGACCGGCGGGCAGGCCCAGGAGGGCGAGCGCGGCCTTGGTGGTCATGACGCCCTGGGTGCGGAAGACGCCGGTGTACACCGGGAGCAGCTTCTGGTGGATCTCGGCGGCCTTGACGACGTCGCCCGAGGTGTAGGCGTCCACGAGGGCGCGCAGTTCGGGGGCGACGAGGTGGCCGACGACGGAGACGAAGCCGACGGCGCCGACGGAGAGCAGGGGGAGGTTCAGCATGTCGTCGCCGGAGTACCAGGCGAGGCCGGAGCGGGCGATGGCCCAGCTCGCGCGGCCGAGGTCGCCCTTGGCGTCCTTGTTGGCGACGATCCGGGGGTGCTCCGCGAGGCGGACCAGGGTCTCGGTGCTGATCGGGACGCCGCTGCGGCCGGGGATGTCGTAGAGCATCACCGGGAGGCCGGTGTTGTCGGCGACGGCCGTGAAGTGGCGGTAGAGGCCCTCCTGCGGGGGCTTGTTGTAGTACGGCGTGACGACCAACAGGCCGTGTGCGCCGTCGCGTTCGGCCTGGCGGGCCAGTTCGAGGGTGTGGTGGGTGTCGTTGGTGCCGACTCCGGCCACGACGCGGGCGCGGTCGCCGACCGCTTCCACGACGGCTCGTACGAGGTCCGATTTCTCCGCGTCGCTGGTGGTGGGTGACTCGCCGGTGGTGCCGTTGACGATCAGGCCGTCGTTGCCTGCGTCCACCAGGTGGGCGGCGAGCCGCTGCGCGCCGTCGAGGTCGAGTGCGCCGTCCGCCGTGAAGGGCGTGACCATGGCGGTGAGGACCCGCCCGAAGGGGGTCTGCGGAGTGGAGGTCGGAGCCATGGGTGACACGCTACTCGGTACTCGATCCATGGTCTGCCCGCGGGGTGTCGGGAAAGTCAGGACAAACGCGGGTCAAACTCCTGAGCGACAAGGAGCCCGGCACTGCCTGCTCGGGGGTTCAAGCAGTGCCGGGTCCGTTTGATCAGGCTAGATGAACTTCTCTAAATGCCGCAATACGGACACTTCGGGAGGCTGAACCGTACATCCGTTCCGCGCAGGGGAACAGGGTTACGGGGCGACCCGGCCGTTGGCGTTGAAGGCGGCGTAGGTGAGCGGCATCAGACGCGCCCACTCGGCCTCCAGCTTCTCCCCCACCATCTCGATCTCCCGCTGCGGGAAGGACGGCACCCTGGCCAGCTCGTGCTGGGTGCGCAGGCCCAGGAAGTGCATCAGGGACCGGGCGTTGCAGGTGGCGTACATCGAGGAGTACAGGCCCACCGGGAGGGCCGCGCGGGCGACCTCGCGGGCGACTCCCTCGGCGAGCAGCTTCTGGTAGGCGGCGTACGCCTGCTCGTAGGACTCCGTCAGGGTGTCGCGCACCGCGTCGTACTGCGCGGGGCTGCCCTCGACGAAGACGTACTTGCCCGGGCGGCCCTCCTGGACCAGCTTGCGGGAGGTGTCGGGGACGTAGAAGACCGGCTGCAGCTCCCGGTAGCGGCCCGACTCCTCGTTGTAGGACCAGCCGACGCGGTGCCGCATGAACTCGCGGAAGACGAAGATCGGGGCGCTGATGAGGAAGGTCATCGAGTTGTGCTCGAAGGGACTGCCGTGCCGGTCCCGTACGAGGTAGTTGATGAGGCCCTTGGAACGCTCGGGGTCCTTCTGGAGCTCGTCCAGGGACTGCTCACCCAGGGTGGAGACACGGGCGGCGAAGAGGACATCGCTGTCAGACGCACTGGATTTCACCAGTTCGACGGTGACGTCGCTACGGAGCGTGAGCGGCTCGGGGGTGGTCACAAAGGTCCTTCCATCACTTCTGAGGTTCGCAGCCACCATACGGGGCACGCGCACCGGTCGGGGCAACACCTCATCTCAAAGATCGCATGCAGCGGTTTTCCGGACATGGGCACCTTTTGTGTCACTCGGTCGTCTGAAGGGGTGAGGTCGCAGACCCCCGGAAGGAGACCCACCCCAGATGTTCCGTCGTCGTGAGCCCGTACCCTTCGCCTTCGTCGCCGAGGCCGACAGGTTCCGCGGCAATGTCGCTCCCCCGCCGCCCGAGCGCGTGTCCCGCGCCGAGCGGGCCGGGCGGTCGCTTCTCATGCTGACGCTCGCCGCCGGGATAGTGGGGGCGCTGGTGCTGGGCATGCCCGCGCTGTCCACTCCGGCCGAGCCGCCGGCAGGTCAGTCGCAGGCGGCGCAGGGCCACTGACCCTTGTGGCCGCCCACGGCTGGTGAGCCCCGCCACAGGCGGATAGCCTCACCGGGCACAAGCCCGTGCGAGGACCTTGCGAGGAACAGCCGTGCCCCTGCCCTTCCTGACGGCCGACCGCGTTTTCGAGGCGGCCGACGACAGCTCGCTCCCCTATGACGACCGGGACCGCTGGCGGCGTCCGTACCGTCCCGGCCCGTGGCGGGTGGGCGGAGCGGCGCTGGGGCTGCTGTTCTCCTCGTTCGTGCTCTTCGGGGCCGTGCTCACCGCGCTGACCGGCACCACGACCTCCGCCGGGATCACCTTCGTGCTCGCCGCGGCGATCGTCGTCGGCGCGCTCCGCGTGCTGCGCATGGGCGTCTGGGTCAGCCCGCTCGGCCTGCGTCAGGTCGGCTTCCTCGTGACGCGCACGGTGCCCTGGGAGCGTGTGGTCTCGCTGCGGACGGCGCAGCAGCCGGTGCGCTGGCTGGGCCTGCCCCGCACGGTGCAGGGGCAGGCGCTGACGCTGGTCCGCAACGACCGCGCCCCCGACGACACTCCCCCGCTGCTGACCACACACACCCTGGACTTCCTCAACCGCCCCGCCGGGTTCGACCGGGCCTCGGACACGATCGAGACGTGGGCCGCGGAGTACCGGCGCGGCTGAGAGGTCAGGCCGGGATGCGGCGGCCGTCGTGCAGGGCGATGGCGCGCTGCATCGCCTTCCGGGCGCGCGGGGTGTCGCGGGCGTCGTGGTAGGCGACGGCGAGCCGGAACCAGGTACGCCAGTCGCCCGGGGCGGCCTCCGTCTCGGCCTTGCGCCGGGCGAACACCTCGTCGGCCGAGTCGCGGTCGATCCGGCCGTCCGGGGTGCGGCGCAGCTCGTCGACGGGCAGGCCGCCCTCGGCCTCCAGTTCGGCGGCGAGCTGGTTGGCCCGGCGGACGAACTGCGTGTTCTTCCAGAGGAACCAGACGCCGATGACCGGCAGGATCAGCACGGCCACGCCGAAGGTGACGGTGAGGAGGGTGCCCGACTGGATGAGCATCACGCCCCGGCTGCCGACCAGGACGAAGTAGAAGACCAGGACGGCGGCCGTGACGAGGTAGGTGATCTTCGCGCGCATGAGGTGGGGGTACTCAGCCCAGGTCCAGGAAGTGTTCGAGGCCGAAGGTGAGGCCCGGAGCGGACCCCACCCGGCGCACACCGAGCAGGATGCCCGGCATGAAGCTGCTGTGGTGCAGCGAGTCGTGGCGGAGGGTGAGGGTCTCGCCCTCGCCGCCGAGCAGGACCTCCTGGTGGGCCAGGAGGCCGCGCAGCCGGACCGCGTGCACGGGCACCCCGTCCACGTCGGCGCCCCGGGCGCCGTCCAGCGCGGTGACCGTCGCGTCCGGAGCCTCGGCGGTGCCGGCCGAGCGGCGGGCCTCGGCGATGAGCTGGGCGGTGCGGGTGGCGGTGCCGGAGGGGGCGTCCACCTTGTCGGGGTGGTGCAGCTCGACGACCTCGACGGACTCGAAGTACGGCGCGGCGATCTGCGCGAACTTCATGGTGAGGACGGCGCCGATGGAGAAGTTCGGGGCGATGAGCACGCCCGTCTCCGGAGACTGGCCGAGCAAGCTCCTGAGCTGCGCGAGGCGCTCGTCGGTCCAGCCGGTGGTGCCGACGACCGCGTGGATGCCGTGGCGCACGCAGAAGTCGAGGTTGCCCATGACCGAGGCCGGGGTGGTGAGGTCGACGGCGACCTGGGCGCCGGCGTCCACCAGCGTCTCCAGCTTGTCGCCCCGGCCGAGGGACGCGACCAGCTCCATGTCCTCGGCGGCCTCGACCGCCCGTACCGCCTCGGACCCGATACGGCCGCCTCCGCCGAGGACCGCCACGCGCAGCTTGCTCATCTCTTCGTTTCCTTACCGCAGTTGAGGGGCCGGAGGGTCAGGCGACCGTGTCGTTCAGCCGGGCTGCCTGCTTGTCCTTCAGCGGGCCTATGACCGACAGCGACGGGCGCTGTCCCAGGATGTCGCGGGCGACGGAACGGACCTCGTCCGGGGTCACCTCGCCGATCCGGGCCAGCATGTCGTCGACCGACATGTGGTCACCCCAGCACAGCTCGCTCTTGCCGATACGGTTCATCAACGCGCCGGTGTCCTCCAGGCCGAGTACGGTGGCGCCCTTCATCTGGCCGATGGCCCGCTTGACCTCGTCGTCGCTGAGGCCGTTCGCGGCGACCTGGTCCAGTTCGTCCCGGCAGATCTTCAGGACGTCGTGCACCTGGCTCGGGCGGCAGCCCGCGTACACGCCGAACAGGCCGCAGTCGGCGAAGCCGGAGGTGTAGGAGTACACGCTGTAGGCCAGGCCGCGCTTCTCCCGGACCTCCTGGAAGAGCCGGGAGGACATGCCGCCGCCGAGGGCGGTGTTGAGCACGCCCATGGCCCAGCGGCGCTCGTCGGTGCGGGCGAGGCCGGGCATGCCGAGGACGACATGGGCCTGCTCGGTCTTGCGGCCGACCAGTTCGACGCGGCCCGCGGTGCGGATGGTGCGGCTGCCGTCGCGCGGGGCGACGGGCCGGGCACCGTTGTCCCGCAGGGCGCCCGACTTCTCGAAGGCGGCGCGTACCTGGCGGACGACCTTGGCGTGGTCGATGTTGCCGGCGGCCGCGACGACGAGGTGGGTCGGGTCGTAGTGCTTCTTGTAGAAGCGGCGGATGCGGTCTGCGGTGAGGGCGTTGACGGTGTCGACCGTGCCGAGGACCGGGCGGCCCAGCGCGCTGTCGCCGAACATGGTGTGCGCGAACAGGTCGTGCACGCAGTCGCCGGCGTCGTCCTCGGTCATGGCGATCTCTTCGAGGATCGCGCCGCGTTCGACGTCGACGTCCTCCTCGCGGATCAGCGAACCGGTCAGCATGTCGCACACCACGTCGATGGCGAGCGGCAGATCGGTGTCGAGCACGCGTGCGTAGTAGCACGTGTACTCCTTGGCCGTGAACGCGTTCATCTCGCCGCCGACGGCGTCGACCGCGGCGGAGATGTCGAGGGCGGAGCGCCTGTCGGTGCCCTTGAAGAGCAGGTGCTCCAGGTAGTGCGTGGCGCCGTTCAGCGCCGGGGTCTCGTCGCGGGAGCCGACGTGCGCCCAGATGCCGAAGGTGGCCGAGCGCACGGAGGGCAGCGTCTCGGTCACGATGCGCAGGCCGCCGGGGAGGGTGGTCCTGCGTACGGTGCCGATGCCGTCTCTGCCCTTGATGAGGGTTTGGGTACGGGCGACGGCCCGCGCCTCCGAGGAGGTGCGGGCCGTCGCCTTGAAGCTACGGGACGTCACTGGTCGGCGTCGTCCTTCTTGTCGTCCGAGCCGTCCTCGCCCTCGATCACGGGGATGAGGGAGAGCTTGCCGCGGGAGTCGATCTCGGCGATCTCGACCTGGACCTTCTGGCCCACGCCGAGGACGTCCTCGACGTTCTCCACGCGCTTGCCGCCGGCGAGCTTGCGGATCTGCGAGATGTGCAGCAGTCCGTCCTTGCCGGGGAGCAGGGAGACGAACGCGCCGAAGGTGGTGGTCTTCACGACCGTACCCAGGTAGCGCTCGCCGACCTCGGGCATCGTCGGGTTGGCGATGCCGTTGATCGTGGCGCGGGCGGCCTCGGCGGAGGGTCCGTCGGCGGCACCGATGTAGATGGTGCCGTCGTCCTCGATCGTGATCTCGGCGCCGGTGTCCTCCTGGATCTGGTTGATCATCTTGCCCTTCGGGCCGATGACCTCACCGATCTTGTCGACCGGGATCTTGACGGTGATGATCCGCGGGGCGTGCGGGGACATCTCGTCGGGCCGGTCGATGGCCTCCATCATCACGTCGAGGATGTGGAGACGGGCGTCGCGGGCCTGCTTGAGGGCCGCGGCCAGGACGGACGCCGGGATGCCGTCCAGCTTGGTGTCGAGCTGGAGGGCGGTCACGAAGTCCTTGGTGCCGGCGACCTTGAAGTCCATGTCGCCGAAGGCGTCCTCCGCACCGAGGATGTCGGTGAGGGTGACGTAGTGCGTCTCGCCGTCGGCCTGCTCGGAGATCAGGCCCATGGCGATACCGGCGACGGGGGCCTTGAGCGGCACACCGGCGTTCAGCATCGACATGGTGGAGGCGCAGACCGAGCCCATGGACGTCGAACCGTTGGAGCCGAGGGCCTCGGACACCTGGCGGATCGCGTAGGGGAACTCCTCGCGCGTCGGCAGCACCGGCACGAGGGCGCGCTCGGCGAGGGCGCCGTGGCCGATCTCGCGGCGCTTCGGGGAGCCGACGCGGCCGGTCTCGCCGACGGAGTACGGCGGGAAGTTGTAGTTGTGCATGTAGCGCTTGCGCGTCACCGGGGAGAGGGTGTCGAGCTGCTGCTCCATGCGGAGCATGTTCAGGGTGGTGATGCCCAGGATCTGGGTCTCGCCACGCTCGAACAGCGCCGAGCCGTGCACGCGCGGGATGGCCTCGACCTCGGCGGCGAGCGTACGGATGTCCGTGACGCCGCGGCCGTCGATGCGCTTCTTCTCCTTGATCACACGCTCGCGGACCAGCTGCTTGGTCAGCGCGCGGTAAGCGGCGGAGATCTCCTTCTCGCGGCCCTCGAACTCCGGCAGGAGCTTCTCGGCGGCCAGACCCTTGACGCGGTCCAGCTCGGCCTCGCGCTCCTGCTTGCCGGCGATGGTGAGCGCCTGGGCGAGCTCGGGCTGCACGGCCTTCTTCAGCGCCTGGTACACGTCGTCCTGGTAGTCCAGGAAGATCGGGAACTCGCCCTCGGGCTTGGCGGCCTTGGAGGCGAGGTCCGACTGGGCGCGGCACAGGACCTTGATGAAGGGCTTGGCGGCCTCGAGACCGGCGGCCACGACCTCCTCGGTGGGCGCCTCGGCGCCGCCCTCGACCAGCTTGATCGTCTGGTCGGTGGCCTCGGCCTCGACCATCATGATCGCGACGTCGCCGTCCTCCAGGACGCGGCCGGCGACCACCATGTCGAAGACTGCGTCCTCGAGCTCGGTGTGCGTCGGGAACGCGACCCACTGGCCGCGGATCAGCGCGACGCGGACGCCGCCGATCGGGCCGGAGAAGGGGAGACCGGCGAGCTGCGTCGACGCGGACGCGGCGTTGATCGCCACGACGTCGTACAGGTGGTCCGGGTTGAGCGCCATGATCGTGGCGACGACCTGGATCTCGTTGCGCAGGCCCTTCTTGAAGGACGGGCGCAGCGGGCGGTCGATCAGGCGGCAGGTGAGGATCGCGTCCTCGGAGGGGCGGCCCTCACGGCGGAAGAAGCTGCCCGGGATCTTGCCGGCGGCGTACATCCGCTCCTCGACGTCCACCGTGAGGGGGAAGAAGTCGAGCTGGTCCTTGGGTGCCTTGGAGGCGGTGGTGGCCGACATCACCATGGTGTCGTCGTCCAGGTACGCGACGGCGGAGCCGGCGGCCTGCTTGGCCAGGCGGCCCGTCTCGAAGCGGATGGTGCGGGTGCCGAAGGAACCGTTGTCGATGACGGCCTCGGCGTAGTGGGTCTCGTTCTCCACTAGCGTTCTCTCCTCGTCTTCGTCCCGCTCGCCCGTGTGGCGGGGGGACGGTGGTGGGAGACGCGCTCCGTCTTGTGCGGGCCGGTCTTCGATCGAAGCACCCAGGGTCTCTCTTCGCCCTGGGAGCCACTACCGAGGACCGGCGGCGGCGCGGTGCGCGTCTCCTCGTTATGTGTCGTACGTGATGCGTTGTGCCAACACCCTACAAAGGGGGAGTGACGGTCCGCACGTTTCCGCACCTGCGGCCGGTACGGGCGGTCGGCCCGTACAGCAAAAAGGAGCGGCTCCCGACAGGATCGGGAACCGCTCCCCCATGGCGACTTACTTGGCGCCGGCCGCACCGCGGCGGATGCCGAGGCGGTCGACCAGGGCACGGAAGCGCTGGATGTCCTTCTTGGCCAGGTACTGCAGCAGCCGGCGGCGCTGGCCGACCAGGATCAGCAGACCTCGGCGGGAGTGGTGGTCGTGCTTGTGGGCCTTGAGGTGCTCGGTCAGGTCGGAGATCCGGCGCGACAGCATGGCGACCTGGACCTCGGGGGAGCCGGTGTCGCCCTCCTTCTGGCCGAACTCGGCGATGATCTGCTTCTTCGTAGCGGCGTCGAGAGACACTCGTACTCCTCATGGTGGTTGCCACCGAGTGCCCCCGGTCTGAATCTCGGGGGAGCTTCCGTTACTCGGGAGGCGGGGACTCGCTGAGCGCGGCCACCGGAGCGAGTGCTCCAGGGGTGCGTACACGAACGGCCGTCACTCAGGGTACCAGGGCCGTCCGGGGCCTCTTCACGGCGCCTGTCCGGCCCTCTTCACGGGACAGCCCTTAGCCGACCATCGAGCGTACGTCGGCGAGGACGCCGAGGGTGGCGAGGCACAGGGGGGCCAGAGCGAGCAGGACGGCGCCCTCTGCGAGATCGAGGAAGCGTCCCCAGAAGGGTGACAGGCCCTTGGCGGGGACGATCAGGCCGATGGCGGTGACCAGCACGGCGCCGGCGGCGGCCGCCGCCGTCAGCCAGGCGGTGCGCAGGTCGAGGGCGCCGCGGTCCTGGTGCAGCACGAAGTCGGTGAGGGCCGCGTGGGGCGGGTTGAGGGCAAGGCCGAGCAGCAGCAGCGCGACGGCGGCGAGTCCGGCGGCCAGCACGCAGGACACCTGGGCGGTGTAGCGGAACAGCCGGGCGCGGATCAGCATGGCGAGGCCGGTGGTGAGCGCCAGGAGCTGCCCCCAGACGTTGTCGCAGAAGCCGAGGACGGCGGCGGAGGCGACGACCAGGGCCGCCGTGCCGCCGACGAGCCCGAGCAGCATCTCGTGCCCGCGCCGGGCCTGGGCGGCGACGAGGTCGGCGTCGAGCGGCTCGGCGTCGGTGGCCTGCGCGGACTCCGGGTCGAAGGTGTCGTCCGTGGCGGAGTGCGGCGAGGCGTAGCCGATGGGCAGCCGGGCGAATCGCGCGGAGAGACCCGGCAGGAAGGCGACCATGCCGATGGCGACGGGGGCGCACACGGCGGCGGTCGCGGTGGCGGACGCGCCGGCGAGCAGGGCCACGAAGGTGGCGACGGTGCCGACGGTGGCCAGGAAGGAGGCGGCGACGAAGGGGGCGTCCCCACCGGGCGTGAGTGCCACCAGGACGACCGAGGCGATGAGCACGGCCACGCAGCCCAGCATGAACTGGAGCTTGCCCGGCCCCTGGGCCGCCGGTGCGCCGACGACCCCGGAGCCGGCGATCATCAGCAGCGGCAGCGCGCCGAGCCCGACGGCGACGGCCGCGCCCCGGTCGGCGTACACCCGGGCGCGTACCCCGGCAAATGCGGTGAGGAGCACGCCGAGACCGCCGGCGATGACCCCCGGCAGACCGTGCATGTCGTGGCGGACCGGGTCGGCGTACCAGAGGACGAAGCCGGTCAGCAGGACCAGCAGGGCGCCGCCCGCGAGCCCGGCGACGCGCAGCAGGTCCTCGCTCCACAGGTGCCGGTCGCGGACGACGGCGGAGGCCACGGCGTCGGAGACGTCGTCGTAGACGGCGGGCGGCAGGGACTCGGCGAAGGGGCGCAGGCTCAGCACCTCGCCGTCCAGGACGCCCTCGTCGGCGAGGGTGCGGGCGCTGTCGAGCACACGGCCGTCACGGCGGACCAGGTGGTAGCCGGCCGGGGTGCCGACCGCCTGGGTCTGGCCGGTCAGCCGCAGTATCTCCGGGTAGATGTCGGCCACGGCGATGTCGACCGGGAGCGCCACGTCGATGCGGCTGTCGGGTGCCACGACCGTGACCCTGCTGAATCCCGTCGCCGCTGTCGTAGTCACCTTCACAGACCCCCTGTTCGCGGATGCGCACGCTGCGGGCGTCACCCTACCGGGGCCCGGTGTCAGTGGTGACCAGTAGGATCGCCGGCAAGCGGAGGACGACCGTCGCCACGGGGGTGCCGGTGATCAACCGATCGTCCGCGCAGGAGGATTGACGCTCCGGTGAGCCAGCTCGTCATCAAGCGCCCGCCTCGTGCGCTGCCGCCCGAAGTGCCCTCGGAAGAGGTGCAATTGGAGGCTCCTCCCGAGCTGCCTCGCGGGCAGCAGGAGGGCATGCTGATGCAGGTCCTGCCGACCCTCGGCATGGGCTCCTCCGTGGTGTTCTACTTCGCATCCCCGAACGCCCATCCGTTCATGCGGATCATGGGTGTGGTCATGCTCGTGTCCACGGCCGCGATGGTCGTGTCCCAGATCGTCCGGCACCGTCGCGGTACGCAGGGGCAAATGGCCGACGTTCGTCGTGACTACCTCCGTTACCTGGCCCAGACGCGGCGCGCGGTACGGAAGACCGCCCTGCGTCAGCGGGACGCGCAGCTCTATCTGCACCCCGCTCCCGAGCAGTTGTGGTCGCTGGTCGCCGAGGGCAGCCGGGTGTGGGAACGGCGGGTGGCGGACGAGGACTTCGGGCAGGTCCGGATCGGCCTGGGCCCGCAGCAGTTGTCCACTCCCCTGATGGCGCCGCAGACCGCGCCGGTGGACGAGCTGGAGCCGCTGTGCGCCGGCGCCATGCAGCGTTTCCTCTCGGTGCACGGCCAGCTGGACGGCCTTCCGGTCGCGCTGTCGCTGCGCGCCTTCTACCACGTGACGGTCTCCGGCGACCCGGAGCACGCCCAGTCCGCCGCACGCTCCCTGGTGGCGCAGGCGTCGACCCTGCACTCCCCCGAGGACCTGATCGTGGCCGTGGTGGCCTCGCGGGGCGCGGCGGAGCGCTGGGACTGGACGAAGTGGCTGCCGCACTGCCAGTTGCCGGGTCAGTTCGACGGCGCCGGCACCCGCAGGCTGTTCAGCGACGACCTCGGTGAGCTGGAGCAGTTGCTGGCCGGCCGGCTGGAGGAGCGGCCCCGGTTCAGCCGGGGCGGCCAGCCGCTGCTGGACCAGCCGCACATCCTGGTGGTCCTCGACGGCGGCATCGTGCCTCCGTCGTCGGTGTTCGCGGCGGCCGAGGGTCTCCAGGGCGTGACGATCGTGGAGGTCGTGTCCGGCGAGCTGGACACCCCGCGCGGTGACCTATCCGTCGTGGTGCGCCCGGACCGGCTGAGGCTCGACTCCGGGGGCGACGTGGCCTTCGAGGGCACCCCGGACGGGCTGCCGCTGCCCGGCGCCGAGGCGCTGGCCCGGCAGCTCGCCCCCTTGCGGATGGGCGGCGGGGACGACGACGAACCGCTGCTGTCCAACCTGGACTTCACCGACCTGCTCGGCCTCGGGGACGCCGCCGCGGTGGACGTACGGCGCACCTGGCGGCCGCGCTCCATGTCTGAGCGGCTGCGGGTGCCGATCGGCGTCGGCGAGGACGGCCAGCCGGTGATGCTGGACCTCAAGGAGGCCGCGCAGGACGGCATGGGCCCGCACGGCCTGTGCGTGGGCGCGACCGGATCCGGCAAGTCTGAGCTGCTGCGCACCCTGGTGCTGGGGCTCGCGGTCACGCACTCCTCGGAGACGCTGAACTTCGTCCTCGCGGACTTCAAGGGCGGCGCGACCTTCGCGGGCATGTCCCAGATGCCGCACGTCGCGGCCGTGATCACCAACCTCTCCGACGACCTCACCCTGGTCGACCGCATGGGTGACGCTATCCGGGGCGAACTCCAGCGCCGTCAGGAGCTGCTGAGGGCGGCGGGCAACTACGCGAACATCCACGACTACGAGAAGGCGCGCGCGGCCGGTGCCCCGCTGGAGCCGCTGGCCTCGCTCGTCCTGGTGATCGACGAGTTCAGCGAACTCCTGACCGCCAAGCCCGACTTCATCGACATGTTCATCCAGATCGGCCGGATCGGCCGCTCGCTGGGCGTGCACCTGCTGCTCGCCTCGCAGCGGCTGGAGGAGGGGCGGCTGCGCGGCCTGGACACGTACCTGTCGTACCGGGTCGGTCTGCGGACGTTCTCCGCGGCCGAGTCGCGGGCGGCCCTCGGTGTGCCGGACGCGTACCACCTGCCGTCGGTCCCCGGTTCCGGGTATCTGAAGTTCGGCACGGACGAGATGACGCGCTTCAAGGCGGCGTACGTCTCGGGCACCTACCGCGCGGGCGGCACCGAGGTCGGTCAGGGCAGCGCGCCCGTGGAGCGGCGTCCGGCGCGGTTCACGGCACTTCCGGTGCCGACGGCGTACGCGGCGCCCGACCCGGCCGAGCAGCGGGCGCGGGCCGCGCGCGCGGAGGACGACGCGCTGGCGGACACGGTGCTGGACGTGATCGTGCAGCGCCTCGACGGCCAGGGTGTGCCCGCGCACCAGGTGTGGCTGCCCCCGCTGGACGAGGCGCCGGCGCTGGACCACCTGCTGCCCGCCCTGTCGGTGTCGCCCGAGCGGGGTCTGCACGCTCCGGAGTACCAGCGCGCGGGCGCGCTGACCGTGCCGCTGGGTCTGATCGACAAGCCCTTCGAGCAGAAGCGGGAGGTGCTGTACCGGGACTTCTCCGGCGCGGCCGGCCACATGATGGTCGTCGGCGGTCCGCAGTCCGGCAAGTCGACACTGCTGCGCTCGCTGGTCGCGTCGTTCGCGCTCACGCACACGCCGCTGGAGACGCAGTTCTACTGCCTGGACTTCGGCGGTGGCGGCCTGTCCTCCCTGGCCGGCCTCCCGCACGTGGGCGGGGTCGCGTCCCGGCTGGACCCGGAGCGGGTGCGCCGTACGGTCGCCGAGGTCGCGGGCATCCTCAACCGCCGCGAGCAGTTCTTCCGCACCAACGGCATCGATTCCGTCGCCACCTACCGCAGGCGCCGCGCGGCGGGCGAGCTGCCGGGCGAGGCGTGGGGAGACGTCTTCCTGGTCATCGACGGCTGGGGCAATTTCAAGACGGAGTACGAGGGTCTGGAGGGTGTCGTCAACGACATCGCGGGCCGGGGTCTCGGTTACGGCATCCATGTCGTCGTCTCCGCGTCGCGCTACATGGAGCTGCGCGCGGCCCTCAAGGACCAGATCCTCAGCCGGCTCGAACTGCGGCTGGGCGACCCGATGGACTCCGAGTTCGACCGCAAGGTCGCGGTGAACGTACCGGCGGGCGTGCCCGGCCGCGGCCAGGTCTCGGAGAAGCTGCACTTCATGACGGCGCTCCCCCGTATGGACGGCTCCTCGTCGGCGGGCGATCTGTCCGAGGCGACGGCCGCGCTGGTCCAGCGGGTCAAGGCCGGCTGGGCGGGTCCCGCCGCTCCGACGGTGCGTCTGCTGCCGCGCAAGCTGCCCGCCGACCAGCTTCCCAAGGGCTTCGAGTTCCCGCAGGCGGGCATCGCGATCGGCATCGACGAGGCCGACCTGGAACCGGTCTTCGTCGACCTGGACACCGACCCGTTCTTCCTGGTCTTCGGGGAGAGCGAGTCCGGCAAGACGAACCTGCTCCGGCTGATCGCCAAGCAGATCGCCGAGCGGTACACCCCGGCCGAGGCGCGCATCGTCGTCGGCGACTATCGGCGCACCATGCTGGAGGCGGTCGGGGAGGAGCACCTGCTGGAGTACGCGCCGATGGCCTCGGCCATGCAGGTCCACATGGACGCGATCCGGCAGTTCATGGAGATGCGCGCGCCGAAGCCGGACATCACGCCGCAGCAGCTGCGCGACCGCAGCTGGTGGACCGGCCCGCAGCTCTTCGTCATCATCGACGACTACGAGCTGGTGGCGACCAACTCCGGCAATCCGCTGAGCCAGTTGGTCGAGCACCTGCCGTTCGCGCGGGACGTCGGCGTGAAGTTCATCATCGCCCGCAGCCAGGCGGGGGCCTCGCGTGCCATGTACGAGTCGTTCATGCAGCGGGTGAAGGAGCTCGGCGCGCAGGGCGTCGTCCTTTCGGGCGACCCCAGTGAGGGCGACATCCTCGGCACGGTGCGGGCCCGTCCCATGCCACCGGGCCGTGGCGTGTTCGTTTCCCGCAAGCGCGGAACGTCCCTTATTCAGCTGGGGTTGCTTCCGCAACGCCATTAGAGTGATCGATGGAAACCACTCCCCGTTCCTCCGTTCGAACGAGCGAAGGGACGGGGATGACACGGGGAGAACGGGGAGGCGGCTGAGGTGACTTCGGACGGGGGCGCCAAGGTTCCTGACACGGGGACCGGCTTCGACAGCCTGGCAGGGGTGAATCCGGCGATGGCGCTGGACATCCAGCACAGCGCCATGAAGAGCTTCAAGAAGAGGGTCGACGCGCTGCTGGTCGAACTGGACAAGTCGGAAGCGGCACCGGGCAAGGTCGGCGAGGACCGGCTCCCGCGCGCCAAGCTCGGGGCGTCCAACTTCAAGGAGGCGCAGTTCCTCCACGACTCGTACACCATCGTGCACGACGAGTTGGAGAACCTCTCCAAGGCCCTCAGCGCCCAGATCGAGAGCATGAGCCTCGCCGTCCACGCCTCCCGCGTGGGCTACAAGAACCTCGACGACGACATCAAGACACGGATGCGGGAGGTGAACGCGGAGGCGGAGAAGTACTACGACGCGGCGCGGGATCCTTATGCGCGGGGTGCGAAGGACTCGACCGGCGAGTCGCGCACCGAGAACGTCAGGGAGGGATGGTAGTGACCGAGCAGCCGAACCAGCCCGAGCCGAAGCTCAGCCGCACGGATTTCGAGTCCATGACGCACGAGCAGCTTGCGGCCATGCTTGAGTCCGCGGACGTGGCCTCCGCGTCTCTGCTCTCCCTGAAGCTGTCCAGGGCCGCGACGACGATCAGTGAGATCGGCGACGGCCTGATGAAGCACGTCAAGGAGTTGGAGTGGCAGGGCAAGGCCGGCGACTCGTTTCGTGAGTGGGGCGGGCACACCGCCAGTGCCACGCTGCACCTCGGCCAGTACGCGGAGGCCGCGTCCGATTGGTTGGCCACGGTCTCCCAGGCCATCGCCGACGCGAAGCTCTCCATGCCGGACGTCTCGGAAACGACGCACGCGAAGGCAGCTTTGGCCAACGCCCACAAGACGATCGACATGGCGAAGCAGCCGGGCATGCGGAACGATCCCGACGCCCGTAAGGAGGCCGCCACCGCTCATACCGATGCTGCCGACGCCCAGGCCTACATCGACGCGACCCGCGAGGCAGCGATCGCGCAGATGCGGAAGCTGGCGGGGACGTACGAGCACTCGGCCATGCAGGTGAACAGCCTGACGCCGCCCACGTTCGCACCTGCGGCTGGGCGGGGGGCTCCCGATGCCTGGTGGGTTGACGACAAGAAGACAACCCTGGGCAACGGCACCGAATACTCCGGGCACAGCTCTCCTGAAGCTTCCGGTTCTACGGCTCCCACGCGGGGTTCCCGAAGCGGCGCCCAGCTTCCTGGCGTGCACCATGTTTCGGCAGCCTCTTTGCTTGAAGACACGGTGCGCCCAAGCCGCCACGTCGCTGCTCCTTCCGAACCCGTCTCTCTGAACATCGACAGCGCCGGCACGCTCCCGCGCACGTCGACACCGCCCTTCACCACGGCGGCGTCCGGTCCGGCTCTGCCGCCGCGTGAGGTGTCTCCCTCAGGGCTGCCCACAGCCTTGCCGCCGACCTTTGCCGGAAGTGGCCGCCTTCCCGGTGCGGAATTCCCGTCGCGTGCACCAGGCATCGGGAGGCTCCCGCAGGTACCCGGCTTGGCGAAGCCCATCGAGGGCGCGCCACGCATGCCTCGGGAGTCAGGAATCGTCGGAGGACGGCCGGTCAGCGCAACAGGTCGCCCGGCGAACGGGATTCCGCGGGGAACGGTCATCGGAGGCGAGAACGCACAGGGCCGTGCCCCGCTTGGTCGCGCCGTCTCTTCCGGTTCCATGGGAGGAGCTCGCCCCTCAGGAGCCATGGGCGGCTCCGGTCGCAGGCTCGCGTCCGAGACCGGCGGTGTCCTCGGTGGGCGCTCCGGCCAGCCGGGGCGCTCCGGTGGCCGTCCCTTCACCTCGGGGGGATCCGGGCTGGTCCGCCCGCCGGCCAAGGGCTCCGACAAGGTGCAGGGTTCGCAGTTGGGCCGCACCGGTGCCGCGTCACGGTCCGCCGACTCCCGCAAGCCGGGGGAGCAGCCAGGCAAGCGGCCGGACTACCTCGTGGAGGACGAGGAGACCTGGACCAGGGACGGACGCCGGACTCTTCCCCCCGTGGTCGACTGAGCCCGCGCCCCATCAACCCCAGGAAGACACATGCGTACCAGAGGCATGCAGCACCATCGGATCACCTCTATAGCATCGGCCGCTCTCGGCTTGCTGCTCGTCGGGCTCTCGACCGGTCCCGCTCAGGCGGAGACGATCCGGGCACGGCAGTGGTACCTCGATGCCATGCACGCGCCGGAGATGTGGAAGACCAGCACGGGGCGCGGTGTCACGGTGGCCCTCATCGACTCCGGGGTCGATGACTCGCTTGCGGACCTCAAAGGGCAAGTCCTGGACGGGAAGGACTTCTCCTCATTGCGCGGCGACGAACACACCGACGTCGCGGATCACGGCACTTCCATGGCCGCGATAATCGCGGCGACTGGAGCCCTCGGAGGGGTGGACGCGTCCTACGGACTCGCACCGGGCGCGAAAATCCTTCCCATCCGGATGCTCGACAGTCAAGAGGTCAGCGGGCCACTGGACGCCGCTACGGAGTACTCGGAGAAGTTGACACAGGCAATCCGCTACGCCGCCGACTCCAGGGCCCAGATCATCAATATGTCGATGGCCCTGAGCGACGCACCTGGTCGCCACGACGTCGGCACTCCCGAGCTGGCTGCGGCCGTCCGATACGCCCTGTCCAAGGGGAAGCTGCTCTTCGCAGGGGTCGGCAACAGAGGCGACAAGGAGAACCTTCCGTCCTACCCAGCCTCAACCCCCGGCGTAGTCGGGGTGGGAGCAGCAGACAAAGACGCCACCGTGGCTGCGTTCTCCCAGCGGGGGCCTGAGGTTGACATGGTCGCTCCCGGCGTGGACATGGTGCATGCCTGTGCCTCGGCCACTCAGCTCTGCAAGACGCAAGGCACCAGCGACGCCACCGCGATCGCCTCAGCCTCCGCCGCTCTGATCTGGTCGGCGCACCCCGACTGGACCAACAATCAGGTTCTGCGCGTCATGCTGAAGACACTGGGCAAATCCGCGGATGGCTCCAAGAGGAACGATGCCCTCGGCTACGGTGCCGTCCGCCCCCGGCGCGCGTTCACCGAGCCTGTGGACCCCGGCCCGGCCGACGTCTACCCCCTCCCCGACCTGGCCGCAGCAGCCGCCAAGTCCCCCTCCTCCAAGGCACCCAAGCCCACGGCCCCCGCCAAGCAGGAGAAGGCGGCGCCGCAGTCGAGTGAAGGCGGAAGCGCCCTCCTCTGGACCGGCGTAGGCGTAGCGGCCGCGCTGCTGATCGGCGCGGTGGTCACCGTCGGCGTACTCCGCTCCCGTCGCCGGACGCCCGTGGCACCGCCGCCGCCCGCCTATCCCCCGTATGTTCCGACCCCGGCGGACCCGCAGCACCGCACGGAGCAGAAGCCGTGAGCGGGCCAGTACCAACGGACCCGGAGAGAGAAGACGTACATGTCGTTCGATGAGATGTGGGGACAGGCGCGTCACACCGCTGCGGCCCGGCAGCAGAGCAGTACGCGGCTCAATCACGTGGTGGCAGGAGACGCGGGCGAGGGTGCCTCCGACTACACCGTCACTTCGCCGGACCTGAAGGCCGTGGGGAACGACGCGCAGGAGTTGTTTCACCACCTCGAGACCGACGCCTTCCACGCAGGCGCCGCCACCGGCACGGCCTCGACCCAGTTGACCGACGACGGGTTCAAGACCGGCTCCGCGTTGTACTCCGCGTGGGACACGTGGCGTTCGCAGGCGGAGGCGCTGCTCAGTGCGTGTGCGCACATCCATAACCACTTGGAGGACACGGTGTGGACGCACAAGAACTATGAGGAAACCCTCAAGACGAATCTTTCTGTCGAGGAAATCGACAAGCATTTCAAGTAAGGAAACCTGAGCATGGTCGCGTTCGACGATCTCCTCCATGCCCGTCTGGGCAGCATGCAGGACGCCGTGAACGACTGGACGGAGACCGTCAAGAAACTGAAGGTGCTGCAAGAAAAGGCCGAAAAGGGAATGCAGCACAGGGCGGAGAAGGCGGACTGGAAGGGTCAGAACGCCGGCGTAACCCGCTCTTTCATCAAAAAGACCGCCAAGGAGTTCGGCGACGCGGCCAAAGAGGCAGAAAGCATCCGGAACATCCTCCGGGACGCGCATCAGGAATTCAAGTCCGCGAAGAACAGGCTCCGGAGGATCGTGGACGATGCTCCGGGCAAGGGCATCCATATCAATTCGGATGGGACGGTGATCCATCCCAGCCGGCGCGCGAAGAACTACAACGGACCGGAGCCGAAGCAGGCGGACTTCGACCACGTTCGCAGCGGCATCAAGGAGGCCGTGAGCGCGGCGACGGAGGCGGACGAGACCGCTGCGCGCGCCCTGCGGACGCTGACCGGTAAGGACGACAACAACTTCTCCGGCACCGAGTACAAGTCCCTAAAGCAGGCGGCTCACGTCCAGGACGCCGAGGACGCCAAGGCAGCAGCGAGGCTCGTCGCCAAAGGGGACGACGCGTCCTCCGAGGAGATCACCCGCCTGAATAAGTATTTCACGGACAACAAAGGTGACGCGTACTTCGCTGAGCGCTTCGCACTAGAGGTCGGAGTGAAGGGCAATCTCGACTACTGGGTCGACATGGGTGACCCCTTGGACGGTTCGCGTCTCGCGCTCGACCACCAGAAGCAGATCAAGGAACTTCAGCAGAACTGGAGCATGACGCTGGCCGAGGCGACCCACTCGCACAGTCCGGCCATGGAGCGGTGGAAGTCCGATGTCATCAACTCCGGCACCGACGTGGTGCAGGGCCGTGGGACATCTGCCCACGGCTTCCAGGTGATGAGCAACCTGATGCGGCACGGTTCGTTCGACACCAAGTTCCTGAAGGACTATGGGACCGCGGTCACGGTGGCCGAGAACAAGATGACGCACAACGGAGCCTTGCGGCCGGGGCAGGTCTGGAACGTCGCGATGGGTACGCCGCCTCGTCTGAACTGGGAGGGCACGGACCTCGGACGCGATCCCATGGCCGGCTTCATGGAGGCGCTCGGGCACAACTCCGAGGCGTCTACCGACTTCTTCAACAGCAAGATCGACGTCTCCGGGGAGCACAAGCCCGTCGATGCCTTCAGGTACTTCACGAAGGAGCGGGCATGGATCGAGGACGTGCACAAGGACGGTTACGGGCCCAAATACGGCTACGACAGCCTCGGGCACGCCCTGGAGTCCGCGGCGACCGGCCACGCTTACGACGCACCGGCCGAGGGACTCAAGGACACACGGACGCTGGACAACGCGAAGGTGGTCCAGAAGATCGTGGGGTTCTACGGCAGTGATCCCAAGTACTCGCACGAGCAGGGGATCTCGGACAGCCTGGGCAAGATCGGCAGCGCGTACATCGACGAGTTCGATCGCTCCATGGAGCAGGACGACCCGGAGTCGAGGCGCGAAATCGATAACTCGCCGTTCGGGGCCAACCTCGCGAACGGCACCTCTCGCTTCGGGGTGGAGTACAACGACAACCTGATCTTCAAGAGCGGTGACGCCACGAACTTCATGAGCATCGTTGCGCAAAGCAAGGAAGGCCATGCTGCTCTTTCCGCTGCGCAGACCGTGTATACCGCGCACACCCTCGGGGTGGTCGGACCTGAACCCGGCTCGGCGGAGATCAAGAACACGGACATGACCGACGCTCACACTACGGTTCGTGTCGGTGCCGAAATCCACGGAATTCTCGATCATTCGCGCATGGGACAGATTGATCAGGACTACGAGAAGGATTCAGAAGAGAAGAAGAAGGCCATCGCCGAGTCCACTGAGTGGATCAAGTTCGGCACCGAGGCGGTAGTGGGGGGAGGTATCTCCATCGCCACCGAGGGCGTAGCCAGTCCGTTTGTTCCTCTGATCGCGGACACCGTTGGGAGTGCGGTAGTGAGCGGCCTCGGGATGTATGCGGACAATGCGGCTGAAAGTCATGCCGAGAACATGGACAAGGAACTGAAGAAGAAGTACGACGATCTCCAGTCGGATGCTTTGGCCCAAGGGAAGGCGTACACCCGCCTTCCAGTCACCGCGTACGCCAGCGCCCCCGGATGGAGTGAGGAGAACAGTAATTTCATCCGGGAAGACCTGACAGGCGTACTGAAGAGCTCCCGCGTCCAGTTCACCGACTCCGATCTTCCTGACCCATACAAAAAGGACGACTGATGCTGCGCAGTCTGAGATCCGCAACGGTAGCCCTCACCCTGCTGGGGGCGATTTCCGCGTGCAGCGGAGGCGTCCAAGAAGATGACGAAGGAGTTCAGGCCAGTGAGGTGTGTGGGAAGTTTGCCTATGCGCCCTCTATAGCATCCACGTTGACGAGACTGGCTGGCGCGGAGCGTTTCAGCGAGAGTGGTTCTGAACCGGAGAAGGCGCTGGCGACTCTGCGCGCTGCGGACGGCAAAGTCGATGACGCGGAAATGGATGGGGTGCCGAAGTGCCTTCTGAGGCCGCCGTCGGGCGGTGATCGCCTCGTCACGCTCTCCTTCCGAGAAGCCGTGGTTATCCTGAAGGCGAACCCCGAGTCCGAGAAATCCTACACGTACTACCGTACCGGAGCGTCTGCGTCGGCCTCGCACCGGTGGGCCACGATCTACTTCCGGTGCCACATGAGCAAACCCAAAAAAAGCTTCATCATCAACGCCAGTTTGGAGCGCGAAAGCAACGTCAAGCTGTCGGGTAAACAGGAGGTCGACGACCAGATGCTCGTCACGAACGCGGCCGCGAGAGACGTCGCCCAGCAGCTCGGCTGTCAGGAGACCAACCTGTCCGAAGGGGCACCGGAAGCCGTCTCCGGGGTCTACGGCCCCCGCTGAGCCTGCCTCTTTCGAGTGAAACGCCAAGGGGCGCCCCGCACACGCGGGGCGCCCCTTGGTTGAGTCCCGGCTCGGCTCAGCCCATCAGCATCCGGAACCGGGCCGCGTTGCCCTTGTCCGTGTCCTGGTAGCCGACGACGGAGTCGTCGAGGAGCTTGGCGATGCGGGCGAGCTTGTGGGTCATCTGGTCCATCTGCTCGCTGCTGTCGCGCTGGATCTCGGCGTAGGCGGTCTTCGCCTCGCCCTCCCAGGTCTCGGCGACGGCCTTCACGCGACCCATGAGGGTGTCGAGCTGTTCGGAAAGGTTCTTGGCCGTGTTGCGGACGTCGCTGGCGGCCTGGGTGACGGTGTCGTAATTGACTGCGGTGCGGTCTGCGGAGTAGCTCATGATGCGTTTCTCCCTCGTGGATGCGGCCGGGAAATCAGGCGAGGTCGGTGATGCTGCTCTTGACCTCGTAGGAGTTGTCGACCTTGCGGATGTCGGAGATCCGCTCCTGCTCCTGGTCGGTGAACCCGCCGACGCTCGCCCGCATCGCCTCCTCCAGGTCGACGAGGTCGTCCTGGAGCTTCTTGAGGTTCCTGTTCACACCCTGCTGGACGGTGTCGAACTCCTTGCCCGCCGCGCCCTTCCAGCCGGCCTGGATCATGTCGACGACCCGGTTGAGGGACGTCACGCGCTCGCTCACCGTGTGGTGGAAGTCCCTGATGTCGTTCGCGAGTCCGGTGAGCGCGTGTGCGCTGAGGTCAACGCCCGAAGCCATACGTTCTTGCCCTCCTCTTGCTGCGACGGTGACCTTCACCACCGCGACGGGTCCGCCGGAACCGATGTCCCGGCCCTCCTGGCGGGCAAGACCTGCTGCGTGTTCACGCGCCGCGTGGCCGCAGCGTCGCACCGCCCCCGTGCGGTACCACAGTCGTGGCACCCGAAGTCACTCTAGTCATTCAGCGTGGCCCTTCCAACTGCAAAGTCAACATACGGGAGTTCCGGCAACCGGTACCGTGGCCGCAACTGCCTGAACACAGCGTGGGAAAGAGGTCGCCGCGTCATGACGGAGACGGCTGAGGAGATGAAGGCGCGCAAGGATCGTGAGCGCGACGAGCTGTACGCCCTCGACATCTCCGGCGTCACCTGGCACTGCGCGCCCGGCGCGGAGGAGCACGAGGAGCGGGTGGAGATCGCCCATCTCCCCGACGGCGCCGTGGCCATGCGGTCCTCGCTCGAACCCGGGACCGTGCTGCGCTACACGGCGGCCGAGTGGCACGCCTTCGTACTCGGCGCACGCGACGGGGAGTTCGACCTGACGCCCACCGAGCGCAACGGCGGTCTCGGCGCCGTCGAGGAGTCCGGGAGTGAGCGGGAGGCCGCCTCCGACTAGCGGCAGTCGGTGGGAGGGCCCCCGGGGGGCCTACACCCGTTCGCACCGTCCCCGCGCGCCGGCGACGACGCCCGCGGCCGCTCCGCGCGGCGAAGGCCCGCGGTGTCCGTCCCGCGTCCTGTCAGCGCTCGGACGGAGGCGGGCCGAAGCTCACGCCCCGGGGCCCCTCCGGCGGCGGCGCAGGTCGCGCGTGACGATGGCGGTGCCCGCGATGACGGCGACCAGGACGACGGCGACGCCGAGCGCGTAGGTCGCGTAGCGCCGGTCGCGCTCCTCGGGGGACTCGGCCAGCGAGAAGGGCGCCACGTCGGGCACGGGGGCCTTGGACAGGCCGGGGTCGGGCGTGGGGCTGGCCGGTGCGGCGGCGAGGTCGGAGTCCTGGACGGCGCGTACGGGGTCGACGACGCCCCAGCCCACGAAGTTGTCGCGGCCGTTGACCGAGCGCTCGGCGGTCTGCTCGATGCGGGTGACGATCTGGGCCGGGCTCCAGTCGCGGTGCTTCTCCTTGAGCAGCGCGGCGACTCCGGCGACGAAGGGTGCCGAGAAGCTGGTGCCGTTGTCGGTGCACTGGCCGCCGCCCGGGACGGTGGACAGGATGTCGACGCCGGGTGCGGCGACGCCGACGAAGGAGCCCGCCTGGGAGAAGGGCGCGCGTTCGTTGTTGCGGTCCGAGGAGGCGACGGCCAGGACGCCGCGGAAGGCGGCCGGGTAGGTGTTCTTGACCTTGCCGTCCAGGCCGTCGTTGCCCGCGGAGGCGACCACCACGATCCTGCGCGCGATGGCCCGTCGCACGGCCTCGGCGAGGGCGGAGGTGCCGGAGAGCGGCTTGGTGGTGTCCTGGGAGATGTTGATGACGTCGGCGCCCTTGGCCACCGCGTGGTCGATCGCCCTGGCCATGGAGTCGGAGTCGCCGCTGCTGCGGGCGTCGTTCTGCCGGATCGGGATGATGGTGGCGTTGGGGGCGATCCCTACGAACCCGGTGCCCGCGCGGGGGCGGGCCGCGATGATCCCGGCCACCTTGGTGCCGTGGCCGACCTGGTCGTCTGTGGGATCGGCGCCCTTGCCCCGGGTCAGGAAGTCGCGGCCGAGCGCCTTGTCGACGGCCGGGGTGAGCTGGGGGTTCTTGGTGTCGACGCCGGTGTCGATGACGGCCACCCGGACGCCTCTGCCCTTGTCGGTGCCGCGCCACAGCTCGTCCAGCAGCACGCGCTGGAGAAACCAGGGCGTGCCCTTGACGGTCTTGGCGGGGAAGGTGCACTCGCCGCTGCCGTCCAGGTGGAAGGCGGGAGCGGGCGGGGCGGCACCGAGGGTGGTCAGCAGTACGGCGGCGGTCAGCAGGGTTGCCTTCGCGGGCAGCACTCCTACGGCGCTCCTCATCGTGTTGTCGTCGCGTGGAAGGTGCGCGCTCACGAACCCTGCGGCTGGCGGGCGCCGTTGGTGTCGAGGCGGGGTCCCTTGGCGAGCAGTTCGGACCAGTCGGCGGGCACCTTGGCGGGACGGACGTTCTCGTAGCCGAGCTTGACCTGGGCCTCGCTGGGCTCGGGGGTGCCGTCGGAGGACTTCTCGGCCCGGGCGCCGATGTCGGAGGTGCGGCTGTCGCTGTCCCCGTTGTTCTGAACGGCGTAGCGCAGGCCGGTGTCGGTGACCAGGAAGAGGCCGCCCGCGGTGGTCGCGGTGCCCTGGCTCTGGGTGTAGAGCAGGCCGGTGCCGGGGGTGACGTAGGTGCTGGTGCCGTCGGCGGTGATCTCGGCCGGGTAGTCCTTGCCGGCCCAGGTGCTCAGGGTGGTGGTGTTGTCGCGGGAGACGTCGCGGAGCACGCTGCACACCGTGTCGCGGCCGGAGCCAGCTGTGTTGACCCGACTCGCTTGCTGCTGGGGCCAGCTGGCAGGTTGCTCGGCGAACGGGGCGGGGTCGGCGGTGAAGTCCTGGAGGCCGACGGTGCTCGCCCGGTTGTTCATGTTCAGCTTGCCGGTCTGCGGTGAGGTGATGAGCAGCCAGGCGGTGAAGTCGCTGACGGACTGCACCTTTCCGGGGAGCACGACGTAGTACCTGGTGCCCTCGCCGGTCTCGGTCCGCAGGACCATGCCGACCCTGTTCTCCTGGGGGGAGAGCTGCCCGGGCACCCCGGCGGGGGCGCCGACGTTCGCGGGGAGCCGCGGGAAGCGGATGGGGGCGCCCTGGTGGAGGGTGGCGAGCCATTCCTTGGTGACCGTCTGGGGCTGCCGGGTGCCGACGAGGGCGTTGGTCAGCAGGTCGTCGGCGGTGCCGGTGAGGGCGTAGGCGGTGCCGCGTGCGTCGACGAGGTATCGGGCGCCGGTGCGGGTCTTGACGTAGAGCACGTCACCGCCGTGGAGGCGGCCCGCGCCGTCCGTCTTCGGAGCGTCCCGTGCGGCGAGGACGAAGGTGGCCTGCTGGACGGTCTCGCCCTTGCCGCCCGGCTGTTCGCACACGGCCCAGCGCTTGGCGGTGCCCGCGTCGTCGGCGGCGGGGAGCCTGTCGGGGGCGTAGGGGATGCCGAGGATGGGGCCGCGCGACAGCTTGCCGGAGTCGAGGATCTTGTCGCTGACCTGGATGACCTGGTAGCCGGCGTCGTTCATCAGCAGGCGGGCGGAGGCGAGGTTGAGCACGGGGTGCAGGCGGGTGGTCCTCCCCGTCTTGAGCACGACGTAGCGGGTGGTGGACTGCTTGCCGACGATGACGCGGGTGCCGGGCTCGTCCCAGCCGGAGGGCGCGGTGGGCTGGAACATGCCCCAGGCGCCGAACACGGCGAGCGTCAGCGCGCCCGCGACCAGGGTCGGAACGACGGCCCGCAGCGGCTTGGGGGCGCCTTCCTCGGTCCCGGACGGCGACGGCTGGAGGAAGGCGGCGAGGGTGCGCCTCTTCGCGAACGTGTAGGCGTTGAGTTCATCCCGCCGTGATGCCATAAGTGCCTGCTTCTCCCCGTTGTCGCAGTGGCGGGCACCGGTCCCGCGTCGCGATGTCAGACCGGCCCTCTACTATGCATGGTGGCCGCCGGTGCTGGTGGAGCGGGTAGGGTACCGGGGCCTTCGAGGGGCCCGAATGGGATGCCGGGACCTGTGAGTTGTGAGTGATACGGGGGGATTCGGTGATGGCTTCCGTTACGCGGTCGCGCTTGCGGGGCCGGGCGCGGGCCGGGGACCCTCGCGCGTCCGGGCCGGAGTCCGGCGGATCGCGGGCGGAGTCCGGGACTCCGCCCGTCCCCGGCGGAACCCGCTTCCGTACGACGGGTGGGCAGGTCGGATCGTTTCGCCTGCAACGGCTCGTACTGCTGGAACTGGCGGTCGCCGTCCTCGTCGTCGGCTGGGTGATCTCGCCGTTCGCGCTGATGCCCGCGGGCCTGGTCGCGGTGGCGCTGGTACTGCTGGCGGTGGTGCGCCGCAGGGGCCGCACGCTCCCCGAATGGCTGGTCACCGCGCGGGCGTTGAGGGCTCGTCAACAGCGCGCCCGGAAAACACCCGTTCCGCCGGGCACGGAGCCCGCGCTGGTGCCCGCGCTCGAGTGCGAGCCCGCGCTGCGGACCTACTCGTACGGGGGACGCGACCGGCGTCCGGTCGGCATGGTGGGTGACGGCACGTTCCTCACCGCCGTGCTCCAGGTGGAGGCCGACGCGACGGCACTGCGCGCCGACCGCGATCGCCAGCCCCTCCCTCTCTCCCTGGTGCGGGACGCCCTGGAGGTGGACGGCATCCGGCTGGAGTCCGCCCAGGTGGTGCTGCACACCCAGCCAGCCCCCGCGCTGCACCTTCCCCAGCAGTCCGTCGCCGTCGCCAACTACCGTCCGCTGCAGGAGCAGACGGGCGCTCCGGCGGTCCGCATCACCTGGATCGCGCTGAAGCTCGATCCCGAGCTGTGCGCCGAGGCCGTGGCCGCGCGCGGAGGTGGCCTTCCGGGGGCGCAGAGGTGCGTCGCGCGGGTGGCGGACCATCTGGCGAGCCGGCTGACGGGCGCGGGCATGCGGGCGACCGTTCTCGACGAGGAGGAGCTGATCGGCGCGCTTGCCATCTCGGCCTCCGCCAATCCGCTGGTCACGGCGGAGGCGGGGCGCGGTGAGCGGCGCGAGCGGCGCACCGAGGAGTCCGGGCGCGGCTGGCGCTGCGACAACCGCCGGCACACCACGTACTGGATACGGCGCTGGCCCCGGCTGGGCGGGGAACGGGGCGAGACGCTGCCGCAGTTCGTCGCGCTGGTGACGGCGACGCCGGCACTGGCCACCACGTTCAGTCTGACGCTCGCGCGGGCGGAGCGGCAGGAGGTGATGCTGACCGGTCACCTTCGGGTGACGGGGCGCAGCGACGACGAACTCGTGGCCGCGCGCCGCTCGCTGGAGGGTGCGGCCCGGCACGCCGGGGCGGGGCTGGCCCGGCTGGACCGTGAGCAGCTACCGGGCATGCTGGCCACGTTGCCACTGGGAGGCGCGCGATGACGAGCACACAGGCGGTCACCGCCCCGGAGGCGCCCACGCGCGTGGGGTCCGGGCTGCGCCGGGCCGGGGAGCGGCTGCGGCAGGGGTTCGGGCTGCTCGGTCCCCGGCACGGCCGGCATCTCCTGCCCGCCGCCGAACTGGACGCGCTCGCGCTGCCCATCGGCGACGACGGCGTGGTGGCGGGCGTGGACACCGAGGGGCGTCCCGCGGTGCTGGGCGTCAACCGGCCGACGCCGTACGACGTGGTGCTGATCGGCGGCCTGTGGACGGCGCAGGTGCTTGCGCTGCGTACGGCGGCCACGGGTGCGCGGGTCGCGGTGGAGACCGGCCGTCCGCAGGCGTGGATGCAGATGGTGCACGCCATGGGCGGCGGGCAGAACGGCCTCTCGGTGTACGAGGTGGGCCGGGTGCCTCCGCAGGGCGCGTCCGCGGGCACGCCGGTGCTGGTGGTGCGGGACTGCGGGATGCGGCCACCGCGTGGGCGGGTGGCGGCGGGTCCCTGGCAGTCGGTGGTGACGCTGCTGCCGTATCTCTCCCCGGTCGCGCCCCGGTTGCTGCGCCAGGCGCGACTCACCGGCATCCAGCGGGTCTCGCCGGACGAGGCGGCCGAGCTGGGGCGCACGATGGGGTTGTCGCGGACCGAGGTCGGGTCGCTGCCGGAACTGCCCGACGGGGTCACCCTGTGGTGCACCGACCGGGACCGGCAGTACGTGCTGACGCAGCCCACCGACGCCGAGGTCGGACTGCTGGGCAACCCGCGGCGGATGGACTGAACCGGCCGTTCCCGGAGGCTTTGTTCGTGTTGTGAGCGTTCCGGGTGTGAACCGGGCCTGCCGGGGTGGGGCTCGTGGTGATTAGGCTGGGAGCGGGCGCGATGCCGAAACCCGTGGACGGGCACCGTCCCTGGGGGGAGCGGCGGTGGACCTGGCTGTCACACGGCCCGGTCGCCCTGGCACGCGATGAAAGTGCTCGACCACACCAGGAGGAACTGTGAGCAGCGATCGGGACGGTATGCGCGGGGGCTGGGCCACACCCGACGACGACCAGCCCGACGCGGAGTCGGCAGTCGAGAACACGGGCGAGTTCACCATCGACTACGCGCCGCCCGCCTGGTACACGCAGAACGCGTCGTCGTCCGGCGCGGGAGCCTCCGGCGTCTCGGCCGGTGGCGGTACGAACGCTTCCGGTCAGCCTGCTCCTGTGCCGCCGTTCCCGGCGACGCCGCACGCGCCCGGCACGCCGTACAACCCGCCCACGCCCTCGGCCCCGCCCGCACCGTCGGCCGGCAGTCCGGTGCCGGTGCCGGTGCCGCAGCTTCCGACGGGGTTCGAGGCGCAGGGGGCCGGCGACACGTCGGCGCCCACGCCCGAGCCGGAGCCGGATAACGGGGACTTGGAGTCCGGGGCGACCGTGCGCTTCTCAGCCGCCGCGCTGAAGCGGGAGATCGCGGAGCGGGATGCGGTCGAGGAAGGGGCGGCGGACAGGGGCGACGAGGACGCCCAGGGTGCGCCCGGCACGGACGCGGGGACGGATGCCGCCGCTGCCGGGGCCGGCGACGAGAAGCCGAGCGCTTCCGCCGAGGCCGGGAACGAGGACGGCACGGTCGAGGCGGAGTCAGCCCAGGACGAGTCCGCCCGGGACGACACCCCCGACGCTTCTCCCGAGCAGGAGTCCGCCGCCCCGGAGGCCGGTACCAAGGGCGCGGAGGCCGGCACCGGGGCCGCGGACGTCCCGGAAGCCCCGGCCGCCGAGGCACCCGTTGCCGAGACCCCCGCCTGGACTCCCCCGCCCGCCCCGCAGCAGGGCGTCCCTCCGCTGCCCCCGTCGTACCAGCCCGCCGCTCCCGCCCCGGCGGCACAGTGGCCCGCGCAGGCCGGGCCCACGCCGGACCGGCCGCCGCACGCAGCCGTGCCCCCGCAGCAGCGGCCCGCCCCGACGCAGCCCGTCCCGGCCGCGTGGGACCAGCCGGCTCCCCAGCAGCCGACTCCTGCGCCCGGTTACGGCTTCCCGCCCCAGCAGCAGGCCCCGCAGCCGCCACCGGCACCGGCACCGGCACCGGCACCGGCACCGGCACCGGGCCACGGCTTCCCCGCGCAGCCCAATCCTCCCGCGCAGCAGCCCGGTCACGGCTTCCCGCAGCAGCAGGGCGCCCCCCAGCAGCCGCAGACGGCTCCCACCCCGCCGCCCGCCGCCTTCCCGCGCCAGCAGAGCGACTCTCCCCAGCCCCCCAACCCCCCTGCCACGCCCGCCGGTTACGGCTTCCCGCAGCAGAGCGCACCGCAGCAGCCCCCGGCCTCCCCCACCCCGCCCCCCGGTTACGGCTTCCCCCAGCAGCAGACCGGCTCCCCGCAGGCCGACCCGACCGCACCGCAGCCCGGTAACGGCTTTCCGCGGGGTCCCGAGGGCCGGCCCCCCGTGGATCCCCGTGCCGGTGCCGCGTGGCCGCAGCCCCTGCAGCACGACCAGCGGCAGCCCACGCATCCCGGTGCCGCGCCGCTCGGTTACACCGCGGCGGTGGAGCTGTCCTCCGACCGTCTGCTGAACAACAAGCGGCAGAAGACGCGCAGCGGGCGCCCCGCGGCGGCCGCGTCCCGGTTCAAGCTGGGCGGCAAGAAGGAGGAGGCGGAGCGGCAGCGCAAGCTGGAGCTGATCCGCACTCCGGTGCTGTCCTGCTACCGCATAGCGGTGATCAGCCTCAAGGGCGGCGTCGGCAAGACGACCACGACCACCGCGCTGGGTGCCACCCTGGCCTCGGAGCGGCAGGACAAGATCCTCGCCATCGACGCCAACCCGGACGCCGGCACCCTCGGCCGCCGGGTGCGACGGGAGACCGGCGCGACCATCCGTGACCTGGTCCAGGCGATCCCGCACCTGCACTCGTACATGGACATCCGGCGGTTCACCTCGCAGGCGCCCTCCGGGCTGGAGATCATCGCCAACGACGTGGACCCGGCCGTGTCGACCACGTTCAACGACGAGGACTACCGGCGCGCGATCGACGTGCTCGGCCGCCAGTACCCGGTCGTCCTGACCGACTCCGGAACCGGTCTGCTCTACAGCGCCATGCGCGGGGTGCTGGACCTGGCCGACCAGCTCATCATCGTCTCCACGCCTTCGGTGGACGGCGCGAGCAGCGCCAGCACCACGCTGGACTGGCTGTCCGCGCACGGGTACGCCGATCTGGTCTCCCGCTCGATCACCGTCATCTCCGGGGTCCGCGAGACCGGCAAGATGATCAAGGTCGACGACATAGTGGCGCACTTCGAGACGCGCTGCCGCGGTGTGGTCGTGGTGCCGTTCGACGAGCACCTGGCGGCCGGTGCCGAGGTCAACCTCGACATGATGCGCCCGAAGGTGCGCGAGGCGTACTTCACGCTCGCGGCGATGGTGGCCGAGGACTTCGTACGGCACCAGCAGGCGCACGGGCTGTGGACCAGGGACGGCAACCCGCCGCCGGTCGCCGCGCCGCCGATGCCGGGACAACCGGCCCCCGGTCTGCCCTACCCGCCGCAGCACCCGCAGCAGCCCCAGCCGTTCGTGCCCGGCCAGCAGCAGTACCCGGCCCAGCCGTACCCGCCTCAGCAACCGCAGCATCAGCCGCAGCCGGGGCATCCGTACCCCTCGCAGCCCGGCCCGCAGCAGTACCCGTATCCCGGCCCGCCCCAGGGGCCGCCCCCGCAGGCGCCCCCGCCCCAGGCGCCCCCGCAGCAGTAGCCGGAGACGGCGAAGGGCGGCCGGTGCTCAACGCACCGGCCGCCCTTGCGTGTTCCTGGGGCTCTACGCGTCCGCGGCCACGATCTCCCGGCACCGCTCCACGTCCGCGGCCATCTGGACCAGCAGGTCGTCCAGCGAGTCGAACTTCGCCTGACCGCGCACATAGGCGAGGAACTCGACGGCGACGTGCATCCCGTACAGGTCGAGGCCCACGCGGTCGATGGCGTACGCCTCCACCGTGCGCTCGGTGCCCTCGAACTGCGGGTTGGTGCCGACCGAGATCGCGGCGGGCATCGTCTCGCCCTGGGCGTACAGGTATCCGGCGTAGACGCCGTCGGCGGGGATCGCGGTGTGGGGCAGGGTCTCCACGTTGGCGGTGGGGAAGCCGAGTTCGCGGCCGCGCTGGGCGCCCCGGACGACGATGCCCTCCACTCGGTGGGGGCGGCCCAGGATCTCGCGGGCCCCGGCGACGTCGCCCTCGGCGATCAGGTTGCGGGTCAGCGTGGACGAGAAGGGCTTGCCGCCGCCCGCCTCACCGGTGACGTACAGGTCGACGATCTCCACTTCGAAGTCGTAGACCCGGCCCTGCTCGGCGAGGAAGTCCACGGTGCCGGCCGCCCGGTGCCCGAAACGGAAGTTCGGACCCTCGACGACGGCCTTGGCGTGCAGCTTGTCGACCAGGACCTTGACGACGAAGTCGGCCGGGGAGAGCTGTGAGAACTCGGTGGTGAAGGGCAGCACGAGCACCGCGTCGACACCGAGGTCCGCCATCAGTTCGCAGCGGCGCGGGTGCGGGGCGAGCAGCGGGGGGTGGCTGCCGGGCCGTACGACCTCGCTGGGGTGCGGGTCGAAGGTGACCACGACGGCCGGGACACCCAGCTTCCGGGCACGGTCGACGGCGTGCTCGATGATCAACTGGTGGCCGCGGTGGACCCCGTCGTAGGACCCGATGGTGACGACGCTGCGCCCCCAGTCCTGGGGGATGTCCTCCAAGCCACGCCAGCGCTGCACTGTGACCGCTCCTCGAACCCGTGTCCGTGTCTGACTCTTGTGCAGGTCCAAGAGTGCCATGCCGGGTCACCCGGCTCCGCATCGGTACGCCCCCTGTGACCGGGCGCACGCCGAAAACCCCTGCTCACGCCGGTACGGGTGTCCCGGCACGCTCCTCGATCGCGCGCCGCGCACCGGGGCCGACCACGGCGGCCCACTCCTCCGGCGCCTCCGTCAGCCAACTGGCGAGCCGGGCGCCGAAGCCGGGCAGCTCGCGGACCAGTCCGGTCAGCCGGTGGTCGCCGTCGCCGGGGGTACGGCGAAGGAGCCCGGCGGTGCGGTGGATCAGCCCCCGGGTCTCCTCCACGATGGGGCCCGCGCTGTCACCGTCCACCAGGGCGGCGGCCGCGCGCAGCACCGCGACCAGTACCTCCGGGTCCCGTTCGTGGGCGAGCAGCAGGCCCAGGAGTTCCCGGCGCAGCGGGGTGGTGGCCGGGCTGCCGGGGGTGACGAGGGCGGCGGCCAGGGCGGCGCGGGCCGCCTCGAAGCCCGTGCCGAGCAGCCCGGTGAGCAGCGGCAGCAGCTCGGTGCGGGCGGTGGGGCCGTGGCCGAGGCGCCGGTCGACGTACTCGGCGACACACGCGGCGGCCTCCGCGCGGGGAGCGACCGTCTCCCGGACGACAGCGGCGATACGCCGGGCGAGCGCGGGATCGGTGACGGTGGCGAGCGCGCGCAGGCTGACGGCGGGGTCGGGACCGCCGCGCAGCCGCACGCGGAAGGCGTCGAGCACGGTGTCGGGGTGGGTGGCCAGGGCCGGGAGGAGCGCGGTGGGCGGCAGACCGCGGTCGCCCGCCGTGAAGTGGCGCAGCGCCCTGGGGAGGTGCTGGTCGCGGCTCACCGGGTCGACGGTCAGCAGCGCGAGCGCGCCCCCGTGCAGGGCGCGGTCGGCGGGCCGGGCCAGGAGGGCGTGGGCGGCGCGGCGCAGCAGGGTGTGGTCGGCGGCTGTGCCGGTGTGGGGTGCCGTGCGGCGGGCCAGGACCAGGGCCGTGGCCCGGCGGCCGGGGTCCTCGTCGCGGGCCCAGCGGTCGACGGCGCGGCAGGCGGCGGAGGGTTCGTCCTCGGCGAGGACCGCGAGGAGTTCGACGGCTCTGCGGTGGCCGCTGTCGATCAGGGCCTCGGTGAGGTGGTCGAGCGCGCCGTGTCGGTGGGTGTGCAGGAGGGCCTGGGCGGCGGTGGCCACGGTGGCGTGCGGGGTGGCGGGCAGCGGACGCTCGTCCTCGAACCAGCGGGTGAGGTGCGGCTGCCCGCCGGCCGGGTCGGCGGCGAGCAGCCGGGCCGCCGCGTCCAGGCAGCGCTCCCCCGCCCCCTCGGCCACCGGCGGGTCGGCCGGCACCAGCAGCCTCAGCAGGGCGAACCGCTCGGCGTCGGGCAGCGCGAGCGCGGTCCAGAAGGCGGGCCCGAACTCCTCGGGCACCGCCAGCCCCGCGCGCCGCCAGGCCACGATCCGGTCGGCCAGGAAGCGCAGCTCCTCCCGGTAGGGCAGCGCGTCCGGGGTGCACAGCAGGGTCCGGGAGAGCAGCCGGGCGGCCCACCAGGACTCGGGGTCCAGATCGAGGGCGTCGGCCAGTTCCCGCAGCCGGAAGGCGAGCCGGCGGGGTCCGCAGCGGCGGCCGAGGAGCAGCAGGGCCTGGACGACGGGCCCGATCCGGTGGTGCGGCACCGGCATGACCCCGGCCGGCCGCTCCGCTCGCGGTCGGTGGACCAGGACGTGCAGCGCTTCGTCCAGGTCGAGATGCGTGCCCTGCACCCAGTCCGCGAACTCCTCGTGCGCGAACCGGTATCCGCCCCCGGAACGGACCAGCAGCCCCTCCTCCAGCACGGCCGACGCCCACCCCGTGCCCCCGCCGAGCCGGGCCGGGGCGCGTCCGGGCGGGAAGACGGCCGCGAAGGTCTCCCGGTCCAGCAGGCCCCGCCCGTGCCCGAGCGCGCACCGGGCGGCCTCGTGCACCTGCCCGGCGACCCGGGTGGCGAGACGCCGTACGGCGGTGTCGCCGAGCCCGTCGGCGGCGGCGATCCGCTCGGCGATGCGCAGGCACACCAGGTCGAGGTGGGCTGCGAAGACCTCGTACCGGTCCACCGGGCGTGGGGGCGTGTCGACCGGGAGCCCGGACAGCAGGCGCAGGGCGAGCGGATGCCGGGCGTCGGCGTCGGTGAGGGCGCCGTCGGGGACGGCGTACCGGGAGCGGGCGGTCCGGGCCTCCTGGCGGGTCAGCCCGGCAAGGCGCAGGCGCGCGGGGAAGTCCTCGGCGGCGCTCTCCCAGAACTCCTCCCCGCAGGCCAGCACCAGCCGGGCCCCGGTGGCGCGCAGCCACGCGGCGGTCACCCTGGCCCACTCGGGCAGCAGGGCGGGCGGCATCTCCTCGGGGGCGTCGAGGCAGAGCAGCAGCGGGCGGCCCGCATCGGCGGCGAGTCGGGCGAGCGCTTCGGGGTCGAGGGCACCGAGGTCGGCGGGCCGGGCGGGTCCCGAGGCGGCGGCGACCGGCGCGGCCCGCTCCAGCGCTCTGAGGACGGCGTCGGCCACCGAATCGTCCGTGTCCCGCAGGTCGGCCCCGCGCAGCCACAGCGTGGGTGCCGGGGTGTCGCCCTGTCGGCGCCGGGCGGCGAGCGCCGCCAGCTCGGTCGTCCGGCCGCTGCCTGGATCGCCGGTGAGTGCGAGCACGGCGTGCGGGCCCGCCAGGAAATCGGCCGACTCCCGCGCCACCGAGGCGCGTTCGACGATCCCGGCCAGACCCGTGAGGGTGCCGGGCGGGCCGTCCTGGCTGACGGAGGCGGCGCAGAGCTGGAGGATCCCGGCGAGGTTGAGGTCGGTTCCGTAGGCCGGGACGGTGGTCGCGTTGCGGGCGAGCAGCGCGGTGAGCGCGGGGTCCGCCTCCCCGGCGGGGCGTACGGGGGCGGCGAAGCCGGAGTCGCGGTCCGCCGAGTGCAGGCAGGCGCCGAGGACACCGAGGACCGCGCCGGTACGGGCGTCGAGCACGGGGCCGCCGGTCGTGCCCCCGCCCGGCCGGAGCGCGTCACGGGCGGCGGTGCCGAGCGCGAGTTCCAGCGCGTCGCCCAGCACCTGGCCCCGGCCGCCGGCCGGGTAGGCGGCGGGCGCGGCCGTGAGGACCCGCGCCTCGCGCCAGCCGCCCGCGGCGAGCCGTACATAGGTGCCCGCCTCGATCCGGTCGCGCACGGTCAGCGGCAGCGGGGCCACGCCCAGGTTCTCGGTACGGACGAGCGCCAGCCCGTGGCGCGGCAGGGGTACGACGGCCTCGGCGTCGACCACGCGCGTGCGGTCGTCGGCCGCGCGCAGGACGAGCCGGTCCAGACCCTCGACGGCCTCGTGGCTGGTGAGCAGGGTGCCGTGGTGATCGGCGAGGAAACCGATGCCGCGTGGGCGCCCGGAGAGGTCGCGGATCTGCACCAGGGCGTCCGCGCAGTCGTCCACATCGCCGCTCCCCGTCCGCGGCTCCTCTCCCGCCATGGTCCTGCCTCCCCAGCCGTGCACCAGCATCTCGCCTCGACGGTAGGCGCGCGATGATCACCGGAACAGGTCGCTGGGAGAAAGCGCCCCCTCCGCTCCCCCGGTTCACTCCGAGCGCCCGGCCGGACGGGTGAATCGGCGGTGCGGAGTGGATAGAGGTCAGGGGTGGGGGAACCGAGGGGGGACCGTGGAGCGGCGGATGTGGCACGTACCCCGTGACCGCCGCTCCACGGGCACACCCGTGGCTCTCCGGGGAGGACCCGCTCAGCCGAAGACGGCGAGGCTCTTGGCCTTGCCCTTCTGTTCCTCGACCAGCGCGAGGAAACGGCCCTCGGGATCGAACACCGCGATCGGACCGGCGCCGGCGTACTCCTCGGGCATCTCCAGCCGGACGCCGTTCAGCAGCAGCCTGCCGCGCTTGGCGTCCACGTCCCAGCGCGGGAACGCGGCGGAGGCGGCCTCGGCGACCGGCATCACGGTCAGCTTCTCCTGGAGCTGGTCCAGGGTCCGCGCGGAGTCCAGCTTGTACGGGCCGACCCGCGTCCGGCGCAGCGCCGTGAGGTGGCCGCCGACGCCCAGGTCGGCGCCCAGGTCGCGGGCGAGGGCGCGGATGTAGGTGCCGGAGGAGCACACCACGGAGACGACCAGGTCGAGCACGGGGGTGCCGTCCTCGGCGACCGCGTCCCGGACGTCGTACACCGTGAAGGAGGAGACGGTGACCGGGCGGGCCGGGATCTCGAAGTCCTCGCCCTCACGGGCCCGCTTGTAGGAGCGCACGCCGTCGATCTTGATGGCGCTCACCTTGGACGGCACCTGCATGATGTCGCCGCTGAGCTTGGCGATCCCGGCGTCGATCGCCTCGCGGGTCACCTTGGAGGCGTCGGTGGAGGAGGAGATCTCCCCCTCGGCGTCGTCGGTGAGGGTGTTCTGGCCGAGCCGGACGGTGCCCAGGTACTCCTTCTCGGTCAGGGCGAGGTGCCCGAGGAGCTTGGTGGCGCGCTCCAGACCGAGGACGAGGACACCGGTGGCCATGGGGTCGAGGGTGCCGGCGTGGCCGACGCGGCGGGTCCGGGCGATCCCGCGCATCTTGGCGACCACGTCGTGCGAGGTGAAGCCCGACGGCTTGTCCACGATGACAAGGCCGTCGGGCGGAGTGGGCTTGGCTGTCATTCGGTGCTGTCGTCCGTCTCGTCGTCGGACTCCGGCTTGCGGTACGGGTCCGCGCCACCGGCGTACGGGGCGCCCGCGGACGCCTCGCGCACCTTGGCGTCGGACTGCCGGGCCCGGTCGAGGAGGTCCTCGATGTTGCGGGCCGTGTCCGGCAGGGCGTCCGCGACGAAGGTCAGCGTGGGCGTGAACTTCACACCGGCCGCGCGGCCGACCTCGGAGCGCAGGATGCCCTTGGCGCTCTCCAGTCCCGCGGCGGCTGCCTGCCGCTCCTCGTCGTCGCCGTAGACCGTGTAGAAGACGGTCGCCTCCCGCAGGTCACCTGTGACGCGCGTGTCCGTGATGGTGACGTGCGAGCCGAGCCGGGGGTCCTTGATCCCACGCTGCAGCTTCTGGGCCACCACCTCCCGGATGAGGTCCGCCAGCCTTTTCGCCCGAGCGTTGTCGGCCACTGGTCCGTCTCCCGTTCTTTCTTCTGCTTGGTGTTTCTTCGGTCAGTCGTCGTCGCCGTGGAAGCGCCGTCGCACGGACAGCAGCTCCACTTCCGGGCGGGCGGCGACCAGCCGTTCGCACTGGTCCAGTACGTCGGTGAGGTGCGCCGCGTCGCCGGACACCGTGGCGAGGCCGATGAGCGCTCGCCGGTGCAGGTCCATGTGGTCCACCTCGGCCGCGCTCACGGAGTACTTCCGCTGGAGTTCGGCGACGATCGGACGGACGACGGAGCGCTTCTCCTTCAGCGAGTGGACGTCGCCGAGGAGGAGGTCGAAGGACAGAGTCCCCACATACATGTGAAACCGGTTGACCCGCCGGTCCGGGATCGGTGGTCTAAGCACCGTACCGCTTGTCCGCCGGTGGCTCGACAAGGTTTTCCCGGCGCCGTGCTGCCTGGGGGCTCCGCCCCCGGATTCCCGGCCTGTAGCCACCGGGGATCCGGGGGCGGAGCCCCCAGGACGGCGCGTCGGCCGACAGAACCGAAGTCCCGCCGGCCGACGCACAGCGCAGCGTTACGCTCGCGGCTTCTCGCGCATCTCGTACGTCGCGATGACGTCGTCGACCTTGATGTCGTTGAAGTTTCCGAGGTTGATACCACCCTCGAAGCCTTCGCGGATCTCGGTGACGTCGTCCTTGAAGCGACGCAGACCGGAGATGTTGAGGTTCTCCGCGATGACCTTGCCGTCGCGGAGGAGGCGCGCCTTGGTGTTGCGCTTGACCTCGCCCGACCGGACCAGGACACCGGCGATGTTGCCCAGCTTGGACGACTTGAAGACCTCGCGGATCTCCGCCGTGCCGAGCTCGACCTCCTCGTACTCCGGCTTGAGCATGCCCTTGAGGGCCGCCTCGATCTCCTCGATGGCCTGGTAGATCACCGAGTAGTACCGGACGTCGACACCCTCGCGCTCCGCCATCTGCGCCGCGCGGCCCGCGGCGCGGACGTTGAAGCCGATGACGATGGCGTCGGAGCCGGTCGCCAGGTTGATGTCGGACTCGGTGACCGCACCCACACCGCGGTGCAGGATGCGGATGTCGACCTCTTCGCCGACGTCGAGCTGGAGCAGCGAGGACTCGAGAGCCTCCACCGAACCGGACGCGTCGCCCTTGATGATGAGGTTGAGTTCCTGCACCAGACCGGCCTTGAGGGCCTCGTCCAGGTTCTCCAGGGAGAACCGGACCCCGCGCCGGGCGAAGTTGGCGTTGCGCTCGCGCGCCGCCCGCTTCTCCGCGATCTGACGGGCCGTACGGTCCTCGTCGACGACCAGGAAGTTGTCGCCGGCGCCCGGGACGTTGGTGAGACCGAGTACGAGGACCGGGGTCGAGGGACCCGCCTCCTCCACGTTCTCGCCCTTGTCGTCGAGCATCGCGCGGACACGGCCGTACGCGTCGCCGACCACCATGGTGTCGCCGACCCGCAGGGTGCCTCGCTGGACCAGGACGGTCGCGACGGCACCGCGGCCGCGGTCGAGGTGGGACTCGATCGCGATGCCCTGCGCGTCCTGCTCCGGGTTGGCGCGCAGGTCGAGCGAGGCGTCCGCGGTCAGGACCACGGCCTCCAGCAGGCTCTCGATGTTGAGGCCCTGCTTGGCGGAGATGTCGACGAACATGGTGTCGCCGCCGTACTCCTCGGCCACCAGACCGTACTCGGTGAGCTGACCGCGCACCTTGGTCGGGTCCGCACCCTCGACGTCGATCTTGTTGACCGCGACCACGATCGGCACGTCGGCCGCCTTGGCGTGGTTCAGCGCCTCGACCGTCTGCGGCATGACACCGTCGTTGGCCGCGACCACCAGGATGGCGATGTCGGTCGACTTCGCACCACGGGCACGCATGGCGGTGAACGCCTCGTGACCCGGGGTGTCGATGAAGGTGATCTTGCGCTCTTCGTCGTTGACCTCGGTCGTGACCTGGTACGCACCGATGTGCTGCGTGATACCGCCGGCCTCGCCCGCGACGACGTTCGTCTTGCGGATGGTGTCCAGCAGTCGGGTCTTACCGTGGTCGACGTGACCCATGACGGTCACGACCGGCGGACGCGGCATGAGGTATTCCTCGCCGCCCTCGTCCTCGCCGAACTCGATGTCGAAGGACTCGAGCAGCTCGCGGTCCTCCTCCTCCGGGCTGACGATCTCGATGATGTAGTTCATCTCGCCGGCGAGGAGCTGGAGCGTCTCGTCGGAGACGGACTGCGTGGCAGTGACCATCTCGCCGAGGTTCATCATCACGGCGACGAGCGACGCCGGGTTGGCGTTGATCTTCTCCGCGAAGTCGGTGAGGGACGCACCGCGCGACAGGCGGACGGTCTGTCCGTTGCCGCGAGGCAGCATCACGCCGCCGACCGACGGGGCCTGCATGGCCTCGTACTCCTGGCGCCTCTGACGCTTCGACTTGCGACCGCGACGCGCGGGACCGCCGGGACGGCCGAAGGCGCCCTGCGTGCCACCACGGCCACCCGGACCACCGGGACGACCGCCGAAGCCGGGACGGCCACCGCCGCCACCGCCGGGACGGCCGGCGAAGCCGCCGCCACCGCCACCGGGACCACCGGGACGGCCGGCGAAGCCGCCGCCACCGCCACCCGGACGGCCGGCGAAGCCGCCGCCACCCGGACGGCCGCCGCCGCCACCGGGACGACCGCCGGCACCGGGACCGCGGCCACCGGGGCCACCGCCGCCGGGACGCGGGCCCGCGGCGGGACGCTGCGGCATCATGCCGGGGTTCGGACGCGGACCGGCCGGGCCGGGACGCGGGCCGCCCTGCGGACGGGGCATGCCGGCGGGCGAGGGGCCGGGACGGCCCGGAGCCTGCGGACGCGGACCGCCGCCCTGAGCGCCCGGACCCTGCGGACGGGGACCGGCGCCGGGGGCACCGGGACCGCCGGCGGGACGGGGACCGCCCTGCGGACGGGGCGCCTGCGGGCGCGCCATGCCGGTGGAGCCACCGGAGGTGAAGGGGTTGTTGCCCGGACGGGGACCCGCCGGACGGGCGCCGCCGGGACGCTGGCCCTGGCCACCGGGGCGCGGGGCGCCCTGGCCGGGACGGCCCGACTGACCCTGGCCCTGACCGCCCTGACCGGGAGCGGCCGGACGGGCGCCACCGGGCTTGGGGGCACCGGGACGGGCGCCGCCGGGACGCGGGGCCTGCGTGGCGGGACCCTGCGCGGCGGGGGCCTGCGGAGCCTGGGCGGCCGGCGGAGCGGTGAACTCCGGGGCGGCCGGGGCCGGGCGCGGCGCGGGCTTGGGACCCGGCACCGGACGCGGGCCGGGAGCGGCCGGCGCGGGAGCCGAGGGAGCCGCCGGGGCAGCGGGCTGCTGCGCGGCGGGCTTGGGGGCGCCCGGCTTCGGGGCAGCCGGACGGGCCGACTGCGCCGGGGAGGGCGCGCCGGGCTTGGGGGTCGCCTTGCGCGGGGCGGGCTTACCGGCGGACTTGCCGTTGCCACCGCCCTGGAAGGCGTCGGTCAGCTTGCGTACGACAGGCGCTTCGATCGTCGAAGACGCCGAACGGACGAATTCACCGAGTTCCTGGAGCTTGGCCATGACGACCTTGCTCTCGACACCGAACTCCTTGGCGAGTTCGTATACCCGGACCTTAGCCACTTCGCTCCTTTGAGGTCCGGGTGATGCCGGACCGTCGCTAGTTCATGGGCGTACTCATCGCGTACTCATCGAGTGCTCATCGCAATCTCGACCTGCTTTCGACTCGCGAGGTACCAGGCCGCCGCGGTGTTCCGGGCGGCACTTCTTACGGTGTTGCCTGCTCGGCAACTGTCGTCTGCTCGACGTATCGGCGCAACGCGTTTGTGTCGAGCGCTCGCGGGGCGCGCAGTGCCCGCGTGAACGCCCGGCGGCGAACCGCCTGGTCCAGACAGACCGGTGCCGGGTGTACGTAAGCACCCCGGCCGGGCAGCGTACCGCGAGGATCGGGGACGCAGGCGTCCTCGATCATCACGATCCGCAGTAGATCGTTCTTGGCCGCCCGCTTCCGGCACCCCACACAGGTGCGTTCAGGGCATGCTCGGATGTGCGTCCGGCCAGACACGGTTAAGTCTACCTCCCCGTACCGACCTCACCCCTTTGGGGCAGAGATCGAACAGTTGCAGTGCGGTGAACGGTCACGATCCGGCCGGGATCTGTCCTGATCTTTGCGGTGATCAAGGCAGGCCCCGGACCGGATCGGGTGGGCGGACGACCGGAACTAGTTGGTGACCTGCTCGGTGTCCGGCCGGATGTCGATGCGCCAGCCGGTGAGCCGGGCGGCGAGCCTGGCGTTCTGGCCCTCCTTGCCGATGGCCAGCGAGAGCTGGTAGTCCGGCACGGTGACCCGCGCGGAACGGGCGGCGAGGTCCACGACCTCGACCTTGCTCACCCGAGCGGGTGACAGGGCGTTCGCCACCATCTCGGCCGGGTCGTCCGACCAGTCGACGATGTCGATCTTCTCGCCGTTCAGCTCGCCCATCACGTTGCGCACCCGGCCGCCCATCGGGCCGATGCAGGCGCCCTTGGCGTTCAGGCCCGAACGGGTGGACCGTACGGCGATCTTGGTGCGGTGGCCGGCCTCGCGGGCGATGGCGGCGATCTCCACCGAACCGTCCGCGATCTCCGGCACCTCCAGGGAGAACAGCTTCTTCACCAGGTTGGGGTGGGTGCGCGAGAGGGTGACCGACGGGCCGCGCACGCCCTTGGCGACGCGGACCACGTAGGACCGCAGCCGCATGCCGTGCTGGTACGTCTCGCCGGGGACCTGCTCCTGCACCGGCAGGATGGCCTCCAGCTTGCCGATGTCCACCAGCACGTTCTTCGGGTCGCGGCCCTGCTGGACCACGCCGGTGACGATGTCGCCCTCCCGGCCGGCGTACTCGCCGAGCGTGGCGTCGTCCTCCGCGTCGCGCAGCCGCTGCAGGATGACCTGCTTGGCGGTGGTGGCGGCGATCCGGCCGAACCCGGAGGGGGTGTCGTCGAACTCGCGGCGCTCCTGGCCCTCCTCGACGTCCTCCGGATCCTCCTTCGCCCACACGGTCACGTGACCGCTCTGGCGGTTCAGCTCCACGCGCGCGTGACGCCGGCTGCCCTCGGTGCGGTGGTACGCGATGAGGAGGGCCGACTCGATCGCCTCGACCAGCAGGTCGAAGGAGATCTCCTTCTCCCTGACCAAACCCCGCAGGGCGCTCATGTCGATGTCCACGGCTACGCCTCCTCCTCTTCCTTCATGTCCTTCTTGTCCTTGCGGTTGAACTCGACCTGCACCCGCGCCTTGGCGATCTCCGGGAAGGCGAGCCGGCGGTCGGTGGCCTTGCGGCCCTTCACACCGGGGACCTCGAGGTCCACGCCCTCGTCGTCCGTGCCCAGGATGCGCGCGACCACTTCGCCGCCGTCGGCGAGCTGGAACCTGACCAGCCGGTCCACGGCGCGCCGGTAGTGGCGGGGTTCGGTCAGGAGGCGCTCGGCGCCCGGGGTGCCGACCTCCAGGTCGTACGCCTGGTCGCCCATCGCGTCGGTCTCGTCGAGCTTCGCCGAGAGCGCGCGGCTCACATCGGCGATCCGGTCCAGGTCCGCTCCGGTGTCGGAGTCGACGACCACGCGCAGCACACGCTTGCGTCCGACGGAGTCGACGGCGATCTCCTCGAGATCCAGCCCCTGGGAGGTGACGAGCGGTTCGAGCAGCTCTCGCAGCCTCTCGCTCTGGGTGGTGCTCATCCGGGTGACTCCTCGGCCGCGTGTGCTGTTGTGGGATGGTCGCGTGTCTGGTCAAAGGGTATCCGGTCGCGATGGGTGTTGCCGTCCACCCTCGGTGTGCACGCACCCCCCGCGCGTCCGTCCGGTGGGTGGTCGGGGGTGAGGGACGGTGCCGGTGAGTGGTGCGGGGACGGGGCGCGGGTACGGTGATCACGGGCGGGCGGCCTGTTCGAGAAGGGCCCCGCTCCGCGGTGCCCTTCCCCGAGTCTGTCCCGCCTCTCCCCGTACGAGTTCCCCGAGGACGTCTGCCGTGCCGTACTCCCCACCGCCGCGCGCCCGTTCGGGGCCGCGAAGAAGAACCCTGCTCGCCTCCCTCGCCGGTGCCACCGCTCTGCTGACGGGGTGCTCGGCCGGGTCGAGCCCCGCCGAGCGCGCGGCCTCGGCGGCCACTCGCGCCCGCGCCCGCGCGGCGCGGGACAGCGCCGATCTGCTGGCCCGCTACGACGCGGTGCTCGACGCGCATCCGGCGCTCGCCGACCGGCTGTCCCCGCTGCGGGCCGCGGTGGCCGCGCACCGGGACGCCTTCGGCGGCACGCCCGACGACAGGGAGACGGGCGCCGAGGCGCCGAAGTCCTCCTCGCCGGCGCCCACCGCGTCCGCCGACGCCGGCGAGGCGCTGGTCTCGCTGGCGTCCGCCGAACGGACCGTGGCGGATCGTCGCGCGGCGGCGCTGCTGGAGGTGCCGGGCGAGCTGGCCCGGCTGATGGCATCGGTGTCGGCGGCCGGTTCCGCGCACGCCTATCTGCTGACGGAGGCGGCGAAGTGAGCGACAGCAGCAGGACGGACAAGGCGAAGCAGGCCGAACTGACCGCCCTCCAGGCCGCGTTGACGGCGGAGCACGCGGCCGTGTACGGCTACGGTGTCGTCGGCGGCCGGATCGGCACGCCCCGGCGGGGTGAGGCCCGCTCCGCGTACGACGCCCACCGCGCGGCCCGCGACATCCTGGCCCGCTCGGTCCGCGACCTGGGTGGCGAGCCGGTGGCGGCGAGCCCCGCCTACGCGCTGCCCTTCACGGTGGCTGACTCCGCCGCCGCGCTGCGCCTCGCGGCGGAGCTGGAGGAACGTCTCGCCGGGGTCTACGCCGACCTGGTCCGCGCCACCAGCGGCTCCCGCCGCACCAGCGCCGCCGTGTCCCTGCGCGAGTCGACGGTGCGCGCGGTCCGCTGGTCCGGCCACGCACTCGCCTTCCCCGGCCTCGCGGAACGCACCGACGACACGACGGGCCGCGCCGGCGCGACGGACACCCGACCTTCCGCGTCTCCGACGGCCTGAACCGGGTACCTGGAAGGCGTAGCCTTCCCTGGGCCTTCGGTTGTAAGGCACAGCAGGCGGACGCAGCAGAAGGGGAACGACTCGCGCATGGCTTTGGAACCGCCCCGGCGACTGGTCCGGGCGAGCCGGGAGACCGCGCCGCCCGGTGACGACTGGCTGGCGGGACTGCCCGAGACGGCCGAACGGGCCGTCGCCGGGCGCGGGTTGACCGTGGACCGGGTTCAGGTGCCGGGCGGCCGGAGCAGCCTGGTGCTGCTGGTGCGGCGCGCGGACGGCAGCCCCGCCGTGCTGAAGCTCGCGCCCGCGCGGGCCCGGCCGGAGAGCGAGCGGGCCGCGCTGGAGCACTGGGGCGGCCTGGGAGCCGTACAGCTCCTGGACGGCGGGCCCGATGACGTGGCGGAGGGTGCGCTGCTGCTGGAGCGGCTGCACCCGGACGTGTCGGTGCGCTCGCTGCCGGAGGCCAAGGCGCTGCTGGAGGCGGCCGGGACGCTGCGCCGCCTGTGGGTGGACCCGCCGGCCGGGGACGGCGCGCACCGCTTCGAGACGGTGGCCGAGCGCACGGGGCGGCAGGCCGAGGCGATGGCTGCGAGCGCCCTGCGGGACCCCGACTCGGTGCCCCTGGTGGACGCGGCGCTGGCGGTGCGCGAGGAACTGCTGGCCGGGGCGCCGGACCACCGGCTGCTGCACGGCACGTTCCGGCAGAGCAAGGTGCTCGGCGGGGAGCGGCTGCCATGGCTGGCGGTCGGCCCGGACCCGGTGGTCGGCGAGTCCGCCTTCGATCTGGCGCGGCTGGTGCGGGACCGGGTGGAGGACCTGATCGCGGTGCCGTCCGGCGCGGCGGTGACCCGGCGCCGGATCAAGCGGCTCGCGGAGTCGCTGGAGGTGGACCGGGAGCGGCTGCGCGGCTGGACGCTGTTCCGGGCCGTGGAGTCCGGGGTGCGGGCCCGCCGGGTGGGCCGGGAGCAGGACGCCGATCTGCTGCTGGAGTTCGCCACCTGGCTGTAGCCGGACGTGAGAAGGCCCGGCCGCGCGGTGCGGCCGGGCCTTCTCACGCATCCGCTCAGGCGGTGAGGCGGGCGATGGCCTCCTCGACCGTCAGCTCCTCGCGCTCACCGGTCCTGCGGTCCTTCAGCTCCAGCACACCGTCGGCGGAGCGCCGCCCTGCGACCAGGATCTGGGGTACGCCGATCAGCTCGGCGTCGGTGAACTTCACGCCCGGCGAGACCCCGGCCCGGTCGTCGACCAGGACGCGGACGCCCGCGGCGGACAGCTTCTCGGCGACGTCGAGGGCCAGCTCGGTCTGGAGCGCCTTGCCCGCGGCGACCACGTGCACGTCGGCCGGGGCGACCTCCTTGGGCCAGCACAGGCCGTGCTCGTCGGCGGTCTGCTCGGCGAGGGCGGCGACGGCGCGGGAGACACCGATGCCGTAGGAGCCCATGGTGACGCGGACGGGCTTGCCGTTCTGGCCGAGCACGTCGAGCTTGAGGGCGTCGGCGTACTTGCGGCCGAGCTGGAAGATGTGCCCGATCTCGATGGCCCGGTCCAGCTTCAGCCCGGCGCCGCACTTGGGGCAGGGGTCGCCCTGCTGGATCACGACGACGTCCACGTACTCGTCGACCTCGAAGTCACGGCCGGCGACGACGTTCCTGGCGTGCGTGTGCTCCTTGTTGGCACCGGTGATCCAGTCGGTGCCGGGAGCCACGCGCGGATCGGCGATGTACTTCACCTTCTCGCCCAGGCCCTGCGGTCCGACGTAGCCGCGCACCAGGTCGGGGCGGCCGACGAAGTCCTCCGCGGTGACCAGTTCGACGGCGGCCGGGGCGAAGTGCGCCTCGACCTTGTCCATGTCGACCTCGCGGTCACCGGGCACGCCCACGGCGACGATCTCGCCGTCCACCTTGACCAGCAGGTTCTTCAGGGTCGCGGAGGCCGGGACGCCGAGGGAGGCGGCGAGGGTCTCGATGGTCGGGGTGTCCGGGGTGGGGATCTCCTGCAGCGCGGGCACGGCCGAGCCGTCGACGGCGGCCAGGTCGTAGTACACGGCCTCGGTGTTGGCGGCGAAGTCGCAGCTGGGGCAGTCGGCGAAGGTGTCCTCGCCGGCCTCGGCGGGGGCGAGGAACTCCTCGGACCGGGAGCCGCCCATGGCGCCGGCGGTGGCCGCGCAGATGCGGTAGTCGAGGCCGAGGCGCTCGTAGATCCGCTGGTAGGCGGCGCGGTGCAGGGCGTAGGAGGAGGCCAGGCCCTCGTCCTCGGTGTCGAAGGAGTACGAGTCCTTCATGAGGAACTCGCGGCCGCGCAGGATGCCCGCGCGGGGACGGGCCTCGTCCCGGAACTTGGACTGGATCTGGTACAGGATCACCGGCAGGTCCTTGTAGGAGGACGCCTGGTCCTTCACCAGCAGGGTGAAGATCTCCTCGTGGGTGGGGCCGAGGAGGTAGTCGCCGCCCTTGCGGTCCTGGAGGCGGAACAGCTCGGCGCCGTACTCGTCCCAGCGGCCGGTGGCCTGGTAGGGCTCGCGCGGCAGCAGGACGGGGAGGACGACCTCCTGGGCGCCGATGGCGTCCATCTCCTCGCGCACGATCCGCTCGACGTTGGCGAGGACCTTGGCACCCAGCGGCAGCCAGGACCAGACACCGGCGGCGGTGCGGCGGACGTAACCGGCGCGGACGAGAAGCTTGTGGCTGAGGACCTCGGCGTCCGCCGGGTCGTCGCGCAGCGTCTTCGCCAACAACTTGGACATGCGCTGGACCGGTACGTTCGCCATGTTTCTCGTACTCCTGCCGGAAATGTAGGTGATGGCTAAGCGCTGTCCCGTAATCCCCGGTGGATGAGCGCGCGGCGGCGGATGCGGTGCATCGCAAGGCGGAGGGTCGCCCTCGTACTGGGCGTACGTGGGCGATCCGACAACGCGGCGAGGCACCGTGGCTGTCGTCTCGCGCCCGCCGGGGATTACGGGACAGCCCTTAGGAGGTTAGCCGGGGCTCGGGCGCGGGTGGAAATCGGTTAACGGCGGCGCAGCGGCAAGGGGGCGCCCATCACCGCGTACGGCTTGGGGGCGCTCGGGAAGTGGACCTGGCGGGCGAGGTCGGTGTAGCCGAGGGCGTGGTAGAGGCCGCGGGCGGGGCTGTCGGTGTCGATGGCCGAGAGGATGGAGCGGGGTTCGGCGGCGCTGTCGGTGATGCGGGTGATCAGGCTGCGGCCGACACCCCGGTTCTGGTGGCCGGGATGGACGTGCAGCTCGGTGATGACGAAGGAGTCGTCCAGCCAGCCGTCGTTGCCCTCGGCACGCAGGTAGGGCTCCACGACGGTGGACCACCAGTGGGCGCGGGAGTTGGGCATGCCGTACACGAAGCCGATCAGCGCGCCCCTGCTGGTGGCGCCGAGCGCGCGGGCGCCGGGCGTGCGCATGTGGCGCTGGACGATCTGGCGGCGTACGGCGACCTCGTCGGGGCCGAGGCCGAAGGCGAGGGCCTGCACGGCGAGGGCCTCGTCGACGTGGGCTGCGAGGTCCAGGGTGCCGATCACGAGGTCCATGCGGGGAGCGTACAGGGGTGGCCCGGTGTGCCCGTCAGAAGAGAACACTCATGAACTCGCCGACCTCCTCGAACCCGACCCTGCGGTAGGTGGCGCGGGCGGCGGTGTTGAAGTCGTTGACGTAGAGGCTGGCGATCGGTGCGATGTCGGAGAGCGCGTAGCGCAGTACCGCGGCCATGCCGGGGGCGGCGAGGCCCTTGCCGCGGTAATCGGGGGCGACCCAGACGCCCTGGATCTGGCACGCGTGGGCGGTGGCGGCACCGATCTCGGCCTTGAAGACCACGTTGCCGTCGCCGTCGAGGCGGGCGAAGGAGCGGCCGGAGCCGACGAGTTCGGCGACACGGGCCTGGTAGAGCAGTCCGCCGTCGCCGGCCGTCGGGGAGACGCCGACCTCCTCGGTGAACATGGCCACGCAGGCAGGCATGATCATGTCCATCTCGTCCTTGCGGACGCGCCGGACGTAGGGGTCGGGCTGGATGTCCTCGGGCATGTGGTCGGTGACCATGAGGGGCTGGCGGGTGCGGACCTCGCGGGCGGGGCCCCAGTGCGGTTCCAGCAGCCGCCACAGCTCGGCGGTGGGTCCGGCGGGGCCGACGACGGAGGAGCAGCGGCGGCCGGCCCGGCGGGCGCGGTCGGCGAAGGCGCGGACGGCACGGGGCGTGGCGCAGACCGGGACGAGGTTGGCGCCCGCGTAGCAGAGGGAGGTGAGCATGCCGTCCTCGTACCAGCCCCACATCTCGCCGCCGAGGCGCCAGGGGTCGAGGCCGGCCACCTGGACACGGGCGGTCACGAAGGCGTTGGCGACGGGCTCGCGGTCGAGGACCGCGAGCGCTGCGTCGAGGTCGCTCGGTTCGAGCACCCGTGAGGTGGTCTGGGTCAACACGTGCGGGGCCTCACCCTGGGGGTTCTGCTGTGGTCCCCGCACTATAGCCGCGCTGCTTCGGGGGTGCGCCTCCAGTTCGGGTGCGGTGCGTTCGTCGGCGGGCGCGGGGTCGTTAGGGCTGGTCGCGCAGTTCCCCGTGCCCCTGGAGGGGGAGGGGGCCCGCGGCCCGGTTCCCCCTCCAGGGCACAGGACTTCTCAGCCCGCTACCGCCACCGTCGGCTCGCCCGAGGCGATGCCGTCGGCCTCCATCTGCTCGGCGAGCTTCATGGCTTCCTCGATGAGGGTCTCCACGATCTTCGACTCCGGAACGGTCTTGATGACCTCGCCCTTGACGAAGATCTGGCCCTTGCCGTTGCCGGAGGCCACACCGAGGTCCGCCTCACGGGCCTCGCCGGGCCCGTTGACGACGCAGCCCATGACGGCGACACGGAGGGGGACCTCCATACCGGTCAGACCGGCGGTGACCTCCTCGGCCAGCTTGTAGACGTCGACCTGCGCGCGGCCGCAGGACGGACACGAGACGATCTCCAGACCCCGCTGCTTGAGGTTCAGCGACTCCAGGATCTGGTTGCCGACCTTGACCTCCTCCACCGGCGGCGCCGACAGGGAGACGCGGATGGTGTCACCGATACCCTCGGAGAGCAGGGCACCGAACGCCACCGCCGACTTGATCGTGCCCTGGAACGCCGGACCCGCCTCCGTCACACCCAGGTGAAGCGGGTAGTCGCAACTCGCGGCCAGCTGACGGTACGCCTCGATCATCACGACCGGGTCGTTGTGCTTCACCGAGATCTTGATGTCGCGGAAGTCGTGCTCCTCGAACAGCGACGCCTCCCACAGCGCCGACTCCACCAGCGCCTCCGGAGTCGCCTTGCCGTACTTCTGCAGCAGCCGGCGGTCCAGCGAGCCGGCGTTGACGCCGATCCGGATCGGGGTGCCGTGGTCCTTGGCCGCCTTCGCGATCTCACGGACCTTGTCGTCGAACTGCTTGATGTTCCCGGGATTCACCCGCACCGCCGCACAGCCCGCCTCGATCGCCGCGAACACGTACTTCGGCTGGAAGTGAATGTCCGCGATCACCGGGATCTGCGACTTCCGCGCGATCGTCGCCAACGCGTCCGCGTCGTCCTGCGTCGGACACGCCACCCGCACGATCTGACAGCCCGACGCCGTCAGCTCCGCGATCTGCTGCAACGTCGACCCGACGTCCGAGGTACGGGTCGTCGTCATCGACTGCACCGACACGGGGGCGTCTCCGCCGACCGCGACGGAGCCGACCTGGATCTGGCGGCTCTTGCGCCGCTCGGCGATCCTGGTCGGTACGGACGGCATGCCGAGAGAAATCGCAGTCATCTGCTGTGCAACCCCAAGTCGTGGATCAAGATCCGGTCCCGTGAACCGCGGGCACCCAGGCTTTGAGATTACGACACGGCGGTGTCCGCCAGCACATCCCACCCGGCAAACCCACCCGATGGGCGGGGGGGGGGGCGCGCGGCGGGCGCGGCGCCCGGCGCGGCCGGTGCGGCGAGGGGGTAGGCGGCGGGGGGGGGGCGAGACCCGGCCGCCGCGCTGCTCGG
>NZ_JBSFFI010000039.1:0-50025 GCF_053596035.1 Streptomyces sp. NPDC001781
CCGGGGCCGCGGGCGGGGGGGGGGCGGCGGGGGCGTGGGGCGGGGGGGGGGGGGGGCGGTCCCCTGGCGGTGGGGGGCGGGGGGCGGGGGGGGGGGGGCCGGGGACCTCGTGCGGTCCCCGGCCCCGGGCGGCGGCGGATCAGATGGTGCCGCTCTCCCACCACCAGGAGCGGCCGAGGTCGGCACGGCTGTCGACGTGCTGGTGGTCGGTGTCGTAGTGCTCGAGGCCGGAGAAGCCGCAGGTCTCGGCCTTCTGGTAGACGGTGCGGTTGGAGACGCCGGGCACGTCCAGGTCGGCCGCGGTGCCGTACAGGTGCATGCTGTCGCTGGCGCCGCCGATCTCGGCGTTGTGCGCGATGCTGCGGAAACCGGAGTTGACGGTGATCGGCACATTGCCGAGCTTCTTGCGCAGCGCCTCCAGCTTGTACATGGCCCGGCGGGCGTTCTCCTTGACGGCGGCCGCGCTCACCTTGCCGCCGTTGAAGTTTCCGTTGGAACGGTCGTAGAACTCACTCCAGTTGAAGTGCGCGGTCGAACCGTCGGACTGCTCCAAGGCGTTCAGCTGCGCCTGGGTCGCGGGACCGGCGCTGCCGTCGACGGAGAGGCCGTACGCGGCCTGGAAGCGGCGCACCGCGGCGGCCGTGCCGGGGCCGAAGTCGCCGTCGACGCTCACCCGCGACTGCGAGGCGGAGTCCGCCGCCCAGCCGGCCACCCGGATCTGCAGCTCGGTCACGTCGGCGCCGCTGGCGCCCTGGTTCATGGTGCGGGTCCAGTTGTACGCCTGCGCGCTGCCCGAGAGCAGGACGGGCCCGGCGAAGACGCCCGCGGTGGCGGCGAGGGTGCCGCGCAGGATGGTGCGGCGGTTCGGCGAGAAGGTCATCGTGAACTCCCTTGTGTTTCCGTCCAGAAGGCGTCTGCGGTCAGAAGGCGAGCTGGAACGGGACGTTCTGGGCGTCGGTGTCGTAGGCGTGCACGCGCAGCTTGAAGCGGGTGCCGTCCTTGACGTCGGTGGCGACGGCCGCCCACTGCGGGCCGAACGTCGAGTAGGTGTTGTCGTGGTTGCACAGCGTGGTGTGGTCCACGAAGACGATGCAGGCGTCCAGGAAGCCGGTGGCCGAGCTGCTGAGCTTGATGTTGATGTCGGAGCAGCGCGAGGTGGTGGTGTACGTGCCGTACTCGACCGCGGCGGTGGAGTAGCGGTAGGTGAGCGACTTGGCGCCCCCGTAGCAGGAGGTGGCGGCGGCCGTCTCGGGCTGGGCGACGGCCGGGGCGGTGGCGCCGGCGGCGAGCAGCGCGGTGGTGGCGGCGAGGACGGCCGCGGTTCTCCGGGTGCGGGTCATGGTGGGTCCGATCACTAGTGGAGAGCGGGAGTTGGGGCCCGTACGGGGGTTCAGAAGGCGATCTGGACGCGCGCCGAGGCGCCTTCGAGGTCGACGCCGAGGGGCATGGTGAACTTGCTGCCGTCCTTGACGTCGGTGGCGATGGTCTTCCAGCTCCGGCCGACCTTGGTCCAGTAGTTGCACTCGCCGACGCGGACGAACTTCACGCAGGCCCAGACGAACTCGGCGTCGCCGCTGACCATGCGGAGGTTGATGTCGGAGCAGCGGGAGGTCGTGGTGTACGGGCCGAACTCGGCGGCGTCGCCGTAGCTGACGGTGACGGCGCCGCCGTAACAACTGGCGGCAGCCGACGAGGTGTCGGCGGGGGCGGCCGACGCGGTCGCGGGCGCCGAGACGGCGAGGGCCGCGAGCAGGGCCGCCGCCGCGGCCGGGTGGGTGAGGATCTTCGCCATCGGATTCCTTCGGTGTCCGTTCGTTCCGTGGGCTCGGTTCGCGGGCTCGTTCGATGGGCCGGGGACAGGCGGAGGTGCGGGTGGTGCCTCGGGGATCGGTGCGGCGGAGCGAGTTCATGCTCCGGTGTGCGCTTTCGGCTGTCATGCTCATTCGAACAGGGTGAAATGACGCCGGTGGAAAGGGTGTTGAGCGTGCTTCGCTTCCATTTCACTGCGGAGGATCTGGCCAGGACGCGGGTCGCCGCCGCCCCGCACGCCCTGTGGGAGATCGCCGCGAGCCTCCACCGTTTCCAGACACCGGCCGGCCGCTGGGCCTACGCGCACTGGTACCGCGCGGCCCGCGAGCGGTTACGGGAGGCGGGGCTGGAGAGCGCGGTCCGGCACATCCTGCTCCCGCTGTATCCGCGCGCGTCGTACTGGCCGGACTTCCTCACCCCGCTGGAGGGCGCGGACGGTCTGGAGGCGGGGCTGAAGGCCATCCTGGCGACGCCCCCGGCCCGGGTGACGGCGGAACTGGCGGTGCTGGCCCGGATACGGCGCGTGCCCGCGCACCTCGCCCGGCTGCCGGAGAGGGAGTCGCGGACCGAGTTGGTGAGCGTCCTGCGGGCCTACCACCGCGCGGTGATCGAGCCGCACGAGGAGTGGATGCACGAGGGCGTGCACACCGAGCGCGTACGGCTGGCGCGGCACTCGCTCGACGGCGGCACCGAGGGCCTCCTGGGCGGCCTCGGCCCGGCGGTGCGCTGGCGGCACCCCCGGCTGGAGATCGGCACCTACCCGACGGAGCACGACATCCGCCTCCAGGGACGGGGCCTGCTCCTGATCCCCTCCTACTTCTGCTGGAAGAGCCCGGTCTCCCTGGCCGACCCCGCCCTGCCCCCGGTCCTCGCCTACTCCGTCCACCACGAGCCACCGCGCCCGGCCGCGGGCTCAGCCTCCCTGGAGGTCCTCCTGGGCCGGGCGAGGGCGAGGGTGCTGCGCGCGGCCGCCGCCGGCGCCACCACCACCGAGGCCGCCCACCGCGCCGGCGTCACCCCCGCCACCGCCACCCATCACACCACCGCCCTCCGGGACGCCGGCCTCATCACCAGCCACCGCCACGGGAACTCCGTCATCCACACCCTGACCCTGCTGGGGGCGACGATGCTGAGCCGGAACGCGGGGGAGCCCGGCGGGTGAAGCAGTGACGGGCAGCACGCGACGGCACCCGAGGCGGCCGCTGCGAGCCGGAGTTCGCCGTCCAGGGTCCTGCCGGTGTGCGGCGGCGCGTCGGAGTCGTACGCGACGGGGTCGCCCGCTTACCGGAACGCGCCCGGCGGTCCGCCCCGGCGGACGGCGGCACGGACCACCGGAATCGGGCCGAAGACGGCTGGGAGCCGGCGTTCATCCGGATTTCATCTGGCGGGACGGGTGCCGTGGGGCGACGCTGGATTGGCGCGTACATGCTCGTGACGCATCCCCCACGCTCCGCTCCCCCTCCGGAGGTCAGAAGTGTCCGGCAGAAACGTCCACCGCCGCGGCCGTGCCGCCGTGGCGTCCGCTCTCGCCCTCGTCGCCGCCGCGGCGTGGCTGTGGTCGGGGGTCGGCGGCTCCTCGCCCGCCCAGGCCGCGGCCTCGGTCCCGACCCCGGACCACACGGTCGTCGTGGTGTTCGAGAACCACGCCTACAGCCAGGTGATCGGCTCCTCCAGCGCGCCGTACATCAACTCGCTGCGCACCGGCGGCGCCGATCTCACCGCCTCCTACGGCGAGACCCACCCCAGCCAGCCCAACTACTTCGCCCTGTTCTCGGGTTCCACGCAGGGCATCACCGACGACAGTTGCTACACCCCGGGCTTCTCCTCCGCGCCCAACCTCGCCTCGGAGCTGATCGGCGCGGGCAAGTCGTGGGCCAGCTACAACGAGACGCTGCCCGGCCAGGGTTCGACCACGTGCAGCAGCGGGAACTACGCGCGCAAGCACAACCCGTGGTTCGGCTTCAGCAACGTACCCACGTCCACCGCCAAGACCTTCACCCAGTTCCCGGCGGACTACTCGACCCTCCCCCAGGTCTCGTTCGTCGTCCCGGACCTGTGCAGCGACATGCACGACTGCTCGGTCTCCACGGGCGACACCTGGCTGAAGAACAAGCTGGGCGCCTACGCGACGTGGGCCAGGACCCACAACAGCCTGCTCGTCGTCACCTTCGACGAGGACAACCGGCTCAGCGGCAACCGCATCCCGACGGTGCTGTACGGCCAGCCCGTGACGGCGGGTTCCACCTCGTCGGCCACCTACAACCACTACGACCTGCTGCGCACGCTGGAGGACATGCACGGCCTGCCACACGCCGGAAACGCCGCCTCCGGCAAGGACATCACCGGTATCTGGACCTCGTGACATGTACGTAGCGGACAGCCACGCCGGGGCGACCCGGTCGGCGGTGTCCGCGGCGGACGCCGTCCGGCCCAGGGCCGGGCGGCGCCTCACCGCGGTCGCCCCCACCGTGCTGGCGCTCGGCACGGTCAGCATGATCACCGACGTCTCCTCGGAGATGGTCACCGCCGTGCTGCCCCTGTACCTGGTGGCGGGCCTCGGCCTGACCCCGCTGGGATTCGGGCTGCTCGACGGCGTCTACAACGGTGTCTCGGCACTCGTCCGGCTGGCCGGCGGCCACCTCGCCGACCGGGGCGGCGGGCGCCACAAGTGGGTGGCGGGCGCCGGGTACGCCCTGTCGGCGGCCTGCAAGCCGCTGCTGCTGGTGGCCCGGACGCTGACCCCGATCGGCCTGGTACTGGCGCTGGACCGCACCGGTAAGGGCCTTCGCACCGCCCCGCGCGACGCGCTGATCTCCCTGTCCAGCACCCCCGCGACCCGCGGCCGGGCCTTCGGTGTGCACCGGGCGATGGACACGGCGGGCGCCCTGCTCGGCCCACTGGCCGCCTTCCTCGTCCTGCGCGCCACGGTCGACGGCTACGACGCGGTGTTCACGGTGAGCTTCTGCGTGGCGGTGGTGGGTGTCCTGGTACTGGTGCTCTTCGTACCGGGAGGCGCGGCGACCCCCTTGCCGCCGAGCGCCGGCCGGGCGACCCTGCGGTCCGCCTTCGCCCTGCTGCGCCGCCGGGACCTGCGCCGCATCGCCGTCTGCGCGCTGCTGCTCGGACTCGCCACGGTCAGCGACTCGTTCGTCTACCTGCTGCTGCAACGGCGGCTCGACGTGCCGGCCCGCTGGTTCGCGCTGCTGCCGCTCGGGACGGCGGCGGCCTTCCTCCTGACGGCGGTGCCCCTGGGCCGGATCGCCGACCGGACCGGCCGCTGGCGGGTGTTCGTCGGCGGCCACCTCGCCCTGCTCCTGGCCTACGGCCTGCTGCTCTCCTCCTGGCACGGCCCCGCCCTGCCGTACGCCGTCCTGCTCCTGCACGGCGCCTTCTACGCGGCGACCGACGGGGTGCTGATGGCAGCGGCCTCCGACACCGTGCCCCCGGAACTCCGCTCTTCCGGCCTCGCCCTGGTCCAGACGGGCCAGGCACTGGCCCGCTTCGCCTGCTCGCTGTGCTTCGGCGCGGCCTGGACGGCGTGGGGCGACCGCGCGGCGCTCACCGGTTCCGCCGTCGCCCTGGCGCTGTGCGGCCTCCTCGCGCTCGCCCTGCGGCCCGTCGCGCCGCCGAGCCCGGCCCGGCCTTCGGTGTCCCCGTCGCCCGCCTCCCCGGAAAGGCCCGCATGACCCTCCGTTCCCGTGTCCTGATCCTGGCATCGGCGCTCGTCGTCCTGGCGGCTGTCGCGGCGGCGTCCGTGCTGCACGCCTCGGCCCGGGCCGCCCGGCGCGACGAGCCCCGCCCGGGCGGCCCGCGGATCACCGCCGGACGGCTCACGCTGACCGGTGGCGGCCCGCGCGTGGTCTTCCGGAACATGGCCTGGGGTCCGCACCGCGACGAGCTGGTGTCGGCCCCGGCCGCCGACCCGGCCGGCCCGCGCACCGCGTCCGGTGTCAAGTGCCTGCGCTTCTACGCCGCTTCGGGTACCGGAGTGTGCCTGCGGGCGGTGCACGGACCGGTCCGGGACACCTACCGCGCGGTCATCCTGGACGCCGGGCTGAAGGAGCGCGCCCGCTACGACGTACCGGGCATCCCCTCGCGCGCCCGGGTGTCCCCCAGCGGCCGGTTCGCGGCCTGGACGGCGTTCGTGGGCGGCGACTCGTACGCCGGTACCGCCTTCTCCACCCGTGCGGCGATCGCCGACACCCGTACCGGGCGGCTGACCCCGAGTCTGGAGGCGTACCGGATCGTCAGGGACGGCCGGCCCTACCGGGCGGCGGACGTGAACTTCTGGGGCATCACCTTCGCGGCCGACGACCGCACCTTCTTCGCCACCATGGCCACGCACGGCAGCACCTACCTGGTCCGCGGCGACCTGCGCACCCGCACGCTCACCACACTGCACCCGAACGTGGAGTGCCCGTCCCTCTCCCCGGACGGCACCCGTATCGCCTACAAGAAACGCGTCAAGGGCGCCCCGAAGGACGCCCCCTGGCACCTGTACGTCCTGACCCTGAGCACCGGCCGGGAAACACCCCTCGCCGAACCCCGCAGCGTGGACGACCAGTTGGTGTGGCGCGACGACCACACGGTCGTCTACGCCCTCCCCGGCGACTACGGCGCCGACCTCTACACGGTCCCGGCCGACGGCACGGGCCGGGCCCACCGCGTGGCGATGGCCGCGGTCTCTCCGGCGTACGTGGGCTAGGGCCCCTCGTTCGGATCAGGCCGGTTCGCGGGGGGCTGGTCCAGAACGAAAGACCCTGGACGTACCCGGGTGCTGGTGCGGGTGGGGCGGGTGGGACTCGAACCCACGGCCGACGGATTATGAGTCCGCTGCTCTAACCGGCTGAGCTACCGCCCCTCGCGGCGTGTCGCGCACAACTGTGCGCGCCGTCTGCCGCAGCATAGCCGCTCATACGATCTCCTGCTTCGGATGGTCGGCTTCCGCGCTGCTTCCCTGACCTGGAACGACTCCGCCAGGCTCCCCCGGCGTCCCCGGACAGCGGACAGGGCATGAAAAAGGACCCCGCAGGGTCCTCGTTCAACGCGCTCCCCCGACTGGACTCGAACCAGTAACCTGCCGGTTAACAGCCGGCTGCTCTGCCAATTGAGCTACAGGGGACCGAAGCTCCCCCGACTGGACTCGAACCAGTAACCTGCCGGTTAACAGCCGGCTGCTCTGCCAATTGAGCTACAGGGGATCGCTTCGTCTGCATCGAACGCATCCACCTGGGTATTTGCCAGGGGGCGGGCGCTCGCTGCGACACATACATTAGCGCAAGCAGGGGGGTGCTCCGCCAATCGGTTCGCCTCCGGCGCCGGCACAGCACCACAGATCCCCGTCAGGGACTACGCAAGGAAGGGTGGCCCACATGCGCTACCGGCTCACGTTCGTCGCCGGACTGGCCGTCGGATACGTACTCGGAGCACGCGCCGGCCAGCAGCGCTACGAGCAGATCAAGAAGGCCGCTCGAGGGATCGCGCAGAACCCCGCCGTGCGCAACTCCGCCGAGACCGCGGCACAGCATGGCAAGGTCGCGGCCCAGCAGGGCAAGGTCTACGCGGGCAAGGCACTGCACACGATGAGCGAGAAGGTCGGCGATCACGTCCCCGAGTCGTTCACCGACCGCGTCCGCGCCCGGCTCGGCCGCAACGGCCACGGACGGCCGGCCGAGGACGACTGGGGCACCAGCCACCCCTGAACCGGCACACCCCGCGCGCGTGCCCCCGGAGCAGCGGCTTCAGGGGGCACAGGCGTACCGGCCGGAGCAGCCCCCGCTCTGCGGCAGAATCTGAACCATGGGGATAGTCGCCGGGTTGGACAGTTCGCCCGCATTCACTCGCATCGTGGTCTGCGACACGGACACCGGGGCCGTGCTGCGCCAGGGGTACGCCCCGCATCCGCTGGACGTGCCGGACGGCGCCCCGCGGCCCAGTGACGTCGACCCGCAGGCGTGGCTGCTCTCCCTGGGGGAGGCCGCCGGCGGCGGGCTACTGGAGGGCGTGCAGGCCATCGGCGTCTCCACGCAGGCCAACGCCGTGATCCCGCTCGACGCGCAGGGCAACACCGTCCGCCCCGCGATGGCCGGGGCCGACAAGCGGGCCCAGGTGGCCGCCGCCGACCTGATCGACACGCTCGGCGGCCGGGAGGCGTGGGCGCAGGCGGTCGGCTGCGTGCCGCAGGCCGCGCGGCCGGTGACCAAGCTGCGCTGGCTGGCGAAGAACGAGCCGGAGAACGCCAGGCGCACGGCCGTACTGCTCCAGGCGCACGACTGGCTGGTCTGGCAGCTGCTGGGGCGGCCGGCGCGCCGGACCACCGACCGGGGCGGAGCCTCGGGCACCGGCTACTGGTCCGCCGCCACCGGCGCCTACCGGCCCGACCTGGTCGAGTTGGCGCTCGGCCACCAGGTGGCGCTGCCCGAGGTGATCGGCCCGGCCGAGGCGGCGGGCACCACCCCGGAGGGTCTGCTGATCTCCGCCGGTACGGGCGAGACGATGGCAGCCGCGTTCGGCCTCGGGATCGGCCTGGGCGACGCGGTGGTCTCGCTGGGCGCGTCCGGCTCGGTGATGGCCGTGCACACCGAGGCGCTGGCCGACCAGAGCGGGATGATCACCTCCCTCGCCGACGCCACCGGCATGCACCTCCCGGTCGTCACCACGCTGAACGCCGTACGGGCCCTGCGCGGCACCGCCGAACTGCTGGGCCTGCCCGGTCTGGAGGCCCTCTCCGAGCTGGCGCTCACGTCCACGCCCGGCTCGCACGGCCTGGTGCTGCTGCCCTACCTGGAGGGCGAGCGCACCCCCAGCCTGCCGCACACCGCGGGCACCCTGGCCGGGCTGCGCCGGGAGTCGATGAAGGCCCAGCACCTGGCGCGGGCCTCCTTCGAGGGGATGCTGTGCGGGCTCGCGGACGCGCTGGACGTGCTGCGCGGGCGGGGGGTGGCGGTGCGGCGGATCTTCCTGCTGGGGCAGGCCGCCGAGCTGCCCGCCGTCCAGGCGATGGCGCCGTCGCTGTTCGGGGTGCAGGTGGTCGTGCCGCAGCCCGCCGACTACGCGGCGATCGGTGCCGCCCGCCAGGCCGCGTGGGCCCTAGGGGCCGCGCAGGGCACCCTGGACCCGCGGACCCCGCCCGCCTGGCACGGAGCGGCCGCACAGGTGCTGGAGCCGGGCGAGGACCTGGCCGTGGGGCAGGCGGTGCGCCAGCAGTACGTGGCGGTGCGGGAGCAGACGCATCCGGGGGCGTTCCGGGCGTAAGGGCGCGTACCGGCCGGAGGCGGTGGGGCACTGATGGGTTAATCGGTTGAGGTAACACCGGTGGAGTGCCCGACGATAGGGCCATGGGCAGTTCCACCGCCCCACCGCCGACTCCGAGAGACAAGCGTGCTCATACGACTGCTGCGGACCTGTCTCAGGCCCTACAAGAAACCCATCGCCCTGCTGGTGGTGCTCCAGCTCCTCCAGACCAGCGCCACGCTGTACCTGCCCACCCTCAACGCGCACATCATCGACAACGGTGTCGTGGAGGGTGACACGGGTTACATCCTGACCTTCGGCGCCCTGATGATCGGCATCTCGCTGGTCCAGGTCGTGTGCAACATCGGAGCCGTGTACTTCGGCGCCCGTACCGCCTCCGCGCTCGGCCGGGACCTGCGCGGCGCCGTGTTCGACCGGGTGCAGTCCTTCTCCTCCCGGGAGCTGGGCCACTTCGGCGCGCCGTCGCTGATCACCCGAACGACCAACGACGTGCAGCAGGTCCAGATGCTGGTCCTGCTGACGTTCACGCTGATGGTGTCGGCGCCCATCATGTGCGTCGGCGGCATCGTGCTGGCCCTCGGGCTGGACGTGCCGCTGTCCGCCGTGCTGATCGCGGTGGTGCCGGTGCTGGGTGTCTGCGTGATGCTGATCGTGCGCCGGCTGCGGCCGCTGTTCCGGTCCATGCAGACCCGGCTGGACACCGTGAACCGGGTGCTGCGCGAGCAGATCACCGGCAACCGCGTGATCCGCGCCTTCGTCCGCGACGAGTACGAGCAGGGGCGGTTCGGGAAGGCCAACGGCGACCTGACCGAGATGCAGCTCGCCACCGGCCGGATGCTGGCGCTGATGTTCCCCATGGTGATGACCGTGGTGAACGTGTCGTCCATCGCCGTGGTGTGGTTCGGCGCGCACCGCATCGACAGCGGCGGCATGCAGATCGGCGACCTGACCGCGTTCCTCGCCTATCTGATGCAGATCGTCATGTCCGTGATGATGGCCACCTTCATGTTCATGATGGTGCCGCGCGCGGAGGTGTGCGCCGAGCGCATCCAGGAGGTGCTGGACACCCGGTCCAGCGTCGTGCCGCCGGCCGCGCCGGTCACCGGGCTGCGCGGGCGCGGACACCTGGAGATCCGCAACGCCGGCTTCGGCTACCCGGGTGCCGAGGAGCCGGTGCTGCGCTCCATCGACCTGGTGGCGCGGGCGGGCGAGACGACGGCCGTGATCGGCTCGACCGGCAGCGGCAAGTCGACCCTGCTCGGCCTGGTCCCCCGGCTGTTCGACGCCACCGAGGGCGAGGTCCTGGTGGACGGGGTGGACGTCCGCGAGGCCGACCCGGCCCTGCTGGCCCGCACCGTGAGCCTGGTCCCGCAGAAGCCGTACCTGTTCGCCGGCACCGTCGGCAGCAACCTGCGCTACGGCAAGCCGGACGCCACCGACGACGAGTTGTGGGCCGCGCTGGAGACCGCGCAGGCCAGGGAGTTCGTGGAGCGGCTGGAGGGCGGTCTCGAAGCGCCGATCTCACAGGGCGGCACCAATGTGTCGGGCGGTCAGCGCCAGCGTCTGGCCATCGCCCGCACGCTGGTCCAGCGCCCGGAGATCTATCTCTTCGACGACTCCTTCTCCGCACTCGACTACGCCACGGACGCGGCGCTGCGCGCGGCGCTCGGCCGGGAGACGGCGGACGCCACCGTGGTGATCGTGGCCCAGCGGGTGGCGACCATCCGCGACGCGGACCGGATCATCGTGCTGGACGAGGGCCGGGTGGTGGGCTCCGGCCGCCACCACGAGCTGATGGCGGGCAACGAGACGTACCGGGAGATCGTGCTCTCCCAGCTCACGGAAGCGGAGGCCGCCTGATGGCCGGTCCCATGGGGCGCATGATGGCCGGGGGCGGCCCCGACCAGCGGTCGATGGACTTCAAGAACTCGGGCAGGCGGCTGGTGGCCCAGTTCCGGCCCGAACGGGTCACCATCTACGGCCTGCTGGCCTGCGTGGTGGTCAGCGTGGGGCTGAACGTGATCGGCCCGAAGATCCTCGGCCAGGCCACCGACCTGGTGTTCGCCGGCATCGTGGGCCGGCGGATGCCCGCGGGGGCGTCCAAGGAGCAGGTGCTGGACTCGCTGCGCGCGCGGGGCCAGGGCTCGGTCGCGGACATGCTGCGCAGCACCGACTTCACGCCCGGCCAGGGCATCGACTTCGACGCCGTCGGCCGAGTGCTGCTGCTGGCGCTCGGGGTGTTCCTGGTCGCGGGTCTGCTGATGGCGGTGGCGACCCGGCTGGTGAACCGGGCCGTGAACCGCACGATGTACCGGCTGCGCGAGCAGGTGCAGACCAAGCTGTCGCGGCTGCCGCTGTCCTACTTCGACAAGCGGCAGCGCGGTGAGGTGCTCTCCCGCGCCACCAACGACATCGACAACATCGGGCAGACGCTCCAGCAGTCGATGGGCCAGTTGATCAACGCGGTGCTGACCATCATCGGCGTGCTGGTGATGATGTTCTACGTCTCCTGGCTGCTCGCGCTGGTCGCGCTGGTGACGGTGCCGCTGTCCTTCGTGGTGGCCACGCGGGTCGGCAAGCGGTCCCAGCCGCACTTCGTGCAGCAGTGGCGCACCACCGGCACGCTGAACGCCCACATCGAGGAGATGTACTCCGGGCACACCCTGGTGAAGGTGTTCGGCCGTCAGGAGCAGTCGGCGCGGCAGTTCGCCGAGCAGAACGAGCAGCTGTACGAGGCCGCGTTCAAGGCGCAGTTCCACAGCGGGGTCATGCAGCCCCTGATGATGTTCGTGTCCAACCTGAACTACGTGCTGGTCGCCGTCGTCGGCGGTCTGCGGGTGGCCTCGGGCACGCTGTCCATCGGTGACGTGCAGGCGTTCATCCAGTACTCCCGCCAGTTCTCCATGCCGCTGACCCAGGTCGCCTCCATGGCCAACCTGGTGCAGTCCGGGGTGGCCTCGGCGGAGCGGGTGTTCGAGCTGCTGGACGCCGAGGAGCAGGAGGCGGACCCGGTGCCGGGCACGCGTCCCGCCGAGCGGCGCGGCCGGGTGGAGCTGGACCACGTGTCCTTCCGGTACGACCCGGAGAAGCCGCTGATCGAGGATCTCTCGCTCACCGTGGAGCCGGGCCAGACGGTGGCCATCGTCGGCCCGACCGGCGCGGGGAAGACCACACTGGTCAACCTCCTGATGCGGTTCTACGACGTCACGGGTGGCCGGATCCGTCTCGACGGGGTGGACGTCCGCACCATGTCCCGCGACGACCTGCGGGCCGGGATCGGCATGGTGCTCCAGGACACCTGGCTGTTCGGCGGCACCATCGCGGAGAACATCGCCTACGGCTCCTCCCGCGAGGTCACCCGTGGCGAGATCGAGGAGGCCGCGCGGGCCGCCCACGCGGACCGGTTCATCCGTACGCTGCCCGACGGGTACGACACGGTGATCGACGACGAGGGCACCGGGGTGAGCGCCGGCGAGAAGCAGCTCATCACGATCGCCCGGGCCTTCCTCTCCGAGCCGGTGATCCTCGTGCTGGACGAGGCGACGAGTTCCGTGGACACGCGGACCGAGGTCCTCATCCAGAAGGCGATGGCGAAGCTCGCCGACGGACGTACGTCCTTCGTGATCGCCCACCGTCTCTCCACGATCCGGGACGCTGACACGATCCTGGTGATGGAGAACGGGGCGATCGTCGAACAGGGCGCGCACGCCGAGCTGCTGGCGGCCGACGGCGCCTACGCCCGGCTGTACAAGGCCCAGTTCGCGCAGGCGGTGGCCGAGGTCGACTGAGGCGGGGCGGGGGTGGGCGCGCGTCGCCGCCGCGTCCACCCGTGCCGCCTGCCCCGCGACTGCCCGTGTGCCGGGCGGGGTTCAGTCCAGATAGCCCCGGAGCTGATCCGCGTAGGCGTGGTCCCGGAGCTTGCCGAGGGTCTTGGACTCGATCTGCCGTATCCGCTCCCGTGTCACACCGAACAGGCGGCCTATCTCCTCCAGGGTGCGCGGGCGGCCGTCCGCCAGGCCGTACCGCAGCTGGACGACCTTGCGCTCACGTTCCCCGAGGGTGGAGAGCACGGCCTCCAGATGCTGCCGCAGCAGCAGGAACGCCGCCGACTCCACGGGGCTGGCCGCGTCCCCGTCCTCGATCAGATCCCCCAGCGCGACCTCGTCCTCCTCCCCCACCGGCGCGTGCAGGGAGACGGGTTCCTGCGCCAGGCGCAGGACCTCCCGCACCCGTTCGGGCGGAAGTTCGAGATGGGCGCCGACCTCCTCGGGGGTCGGCTCATGGCCCCGCTCCTGCAGCAGGCGCCGCTGCACACGGACGACCCGGTTGATCAGCTCCACCACGTGCACGGGCACCCGTATCGTGCGGGCCTGGTCGGCGAGGGCGCGTGACATGGCCTGCCGGATCCACCACGTGGCGTAGGTCGAGAACTTGTAGCCGCGCGCGTAGTCGAACTTCTCCACCGCGCGGATGAGCCCCAGGTTGCCCTCCTGGACCAGGTCGAGCATGGTCAGCCCCCGCCCCACGTACCGCTTGGCGACGGAGACGACGAGGCGCAGGTTGGCCTCGATGAGGCGGCGCTTGGCCATGCGGCCCATCACGACGATCCGGTCGAGGTCGAGCGCGAGCCCGCTGTCCAGCACGTCCGTGCCGCTCAGCTTCTCCTCCGCGAAGAGGCCGGCCTCCACCCGGCGGGCGAGTTCCACCTCCTCGGCGGCGGTGAGCAGGGGGATGCGGCCGATCTCGCGGAGGTACTGGCGGAACAGGTCGGCGGAGGGGCCACCGCTCTCGGTGCGGGAGGTGGCGCGCACCGGCGTCACGAGCTCGTCGCCGCCGTCGGCCAGCACCTCGGGCGAAGGCTCGGGGGCGTCCTCCGGCAGGGATTCCGGGGCCGCCTCCGGGTCGCCATGGCTCTGCGCGGGCACGGCCCCGAGCAGGCCCGGCTCGGCACCTCCGTGGGCGCCACGGGCCGTCTGCGTGAGGGTGTGGGTCTGCACGGGGGCGACCTCCAGGATGATCGCTGCTCCGGGGGGGTGCGGCAGCGGCGCGGCGGAGCGCGAGGTCGACGGCCTGCGCTCCGGGGACTCGGGCACCGCCCCCAGTGTGGGGTACGACACATCTTCGCCACGAGGGTCTTGCGGTGACTTTTTGCTTCCGGTCCGTGACCGCGTGGTGATCCTGGGGCGTCAGTGCTGTGACTGGAAAGGTTTGCCGGAAGGCTCGCGGCGTCCGGTGAACCTTTCCGGTCACAGCGCTAGAGGGCGTCCGGGCCCTCGTTCTGGAGTGCCCGGTCGTACCGGGTGAGCACCATCATCTCGTTCTGGACGGCCGCCGACTGGGCCGGGTCGGTGCTGCCGAGCCGGGTGAGGGTGGACTGCAGCTCGGCGAGGCGGCGGCTGACGGCGCGGCGCCTGATCTGCACCAGCACCATGCCCGCGTACGTCTCGTCGACCGTGCGGCGCATGATCGTCTCCACGGCCAGCTCGGTGACCATGGCCCGTACGGTGTCGTCGGGGGCGGCCTCGCGGACGCGGACCACGTACTCCTGGGGGTCCTGGGTGCCGAACTCGGCGCCGCCGGCCTCCGCGATGGCCTGGCGGACGGCCGCGTAGGGGGGTGCGGTGAACTCGTCGAGGCCGTAGGCGTCGAAGGCGGGAGACACCAACTCCGGTCGCTGAAGCGCGAGTTTGAGGAGCTCGCGTTCGGTGGCGTAGACCGGGTTGCGCAGGGTGAGGGCGGGGCCGCCGGTGGCGCGGGGCGCGGCCTCCCAGCTCTGCTGCGGGGCGCGGGACTGCGTCTGCGGGGCGGCCTTGCCGCCGCGGTCACGGGCCCAGCGGGCGAGCTGGGCGACGCGCTTGACCACGAACTGGGTGTCGAGGATGCCGAGCATGCCCGCGAGGTCGACCGCGACCTCGTGCTGGGCGCCGCTGTTCTTGATCCGGGCGACGACCGGCGCGGCCTCGTCGAGCGCGGCGGCGCGGCCGGCCGGGGTGTCGAGGTCGTAGCGGGCGACGATCTGGCGCAGTGCGAACTCGAAGAGGGGGGTGCGGGGCTGGACCAGGTCGGCGACCGCCTCGTCGCCCTTGGCGAGGCGGAGTTCGCAGGGGTCCATGCCGTCGGGGGCGACGGCGATGTAGGTCTCGGCGGCGAACTTCTGGTCGTCCTCGAAGGCGCGCAGCGCGGCCTTCTGCCCGGCGGCGTCGCCGTCGAAGGTGAAGATCACACGGGCCGAGCCGTTGTCCATGAGCAGCCGGCGCAGGATCTTGATGTGGTCGCCGCCGAAGGCGGTGCCGCAGGTGGCGATGGCGGTGGTGACCCCGGCGAGGTGGCAGGCCATGACGTCGGTGTAGCCCTCGACGACGACGGCCCGGCTGGACTTGGCGATCTGCTGCTTGGCCAGGTCGATGCCGTACAGGACCTGGGACTTCTTGTAGATCGCGGTATCGGGGGTGTTGAGGTACTTGGGCCCGTTGTCGGACTCGTAGAGCTTGCGGGCGCCGAAGCCGACGACCTCGCCGCCGATGTCCCGGATGGGCCACATCAGGCGGCCCCGGAAGCGGTCGATGGGGCCCCGGCGGCCGTCCTGGGCGAGGCCGGAGAGGATCAGTTCCTTGTCGCTGAAGCCCTTGCCGCGCAGGTAGCGGGTGAGGTGGTCCCAGCCCTGGGGGCTGTAGCCGACGCCGAAGTGGACGGCGGCGGCCTGGTCGAAGCCGCGTTCGGCGAGGAAGATCCGGCCGGTGTCGGCCTCGGGGCTGGAGGCGAGCTGCTCGGCGTACCACTGGGCGGCGATCTTGTGGGCCTCGACCAGGCGGATGCGTTCGCCGCGCTGGTGGGCGGGGTTGTAGCCGCCTTCCTCGTAGCGCAGGGTGATGCCGGCCTGGCCGGCGAGGCGCTCGACGGCCTCGGAGAAGGAGAGGTGGTCCACCTTCATCACGAAGGTGATGGTGTCGCCGCCCTCCTGGCAGCCGAAGCAGTGGAAGAGTCCCTTGCTCGGGCTGACCTGGAAGGACGGCGACTTCTCGTCGTGAAAGGGGCAGAGGCCCTTGAGGTTGCCGCCGCCCGCGTTGCGTAGCTGGAGGTACTCCGAGACCACGGCGTCGATCGGGACCGCGTCCCGTACCGCCTTCACGTCCTCGTCGTTGATCCGTCCTGCCACGCATGAATTCTACGGGGGTCCGGGGGCGCTCCCCGCGCGCCCGGTTCCCAGGGCCCGTCTTCCGGATCTCGCCGGGGTCGCGGGGTCCGGCACGACGGCGCCGTCGGCTCTGGGCCGGCCGGATCCGGAAGACAGGCCCTCAGGGGATCAGGTCCGCGAGCGGGACGTGCGGGTCGGCGAGGGCGTCGACGTCCACCTCGGCGCCGGACCTGATGAGGCGCTGGATGTGCTCCGTGACGTCCCACACGTTCACGTTCATCCCGGCCAGCACCCGGCCCTCGCGCACCCAGAAGGCGATGAACTCCCGCTTGCCCGCGTCGCCTCGGATCACGACCTGGTCGTAGGAGCCGGGGGGTGCCCAGCCGCTGTACTCCAGCCCCAGGTCGTACTGGTCGGAGAAGAAGTAGGGCACGGGATCGTAGGTGACGTCCTGGCCGAGCATCGCGCGGGCGGCCGCCGCGCCGCCGCTGCGGGCGTTGGCCCAGTGCTCGACGCGCAGCCGGCCGCCCGGGAGCGGGAAGTTCGCCACGTCACCGGCGGCGTGGATGTCGGGGTCGGAGGTGCGCAGGCGCTCGTCCACCGCGATGCCGCCGCCCACGGACGGGTCGGCCAGTTCCAGGCCGGCCGCCTCGGCGAGGGCCGTACGAGGGGCGGCGCCGATGGCGGCCAGCACGTCGTGCGCCGGGTGCTCCTCGCCGTCGTCGGTGCGGGCTGCCAGGACCATGCCGTCCTGTCCGATGATCTCGGTGAGCCGGACCCCGAAGTGGAAGCGGACGCCGTGCTCGCGGTGCACCTCCGCGAAGAGGTTGCCGAGTTCCGGGCCGAGGGCGCCGTACAGCGGGGTGGACTCCGGTTCGATCACGGTGACCTCGGCGCCGTACGCGCGGGCGGCGGCGGCGACCTCCAGGCCGATCCAGCCGGCACCCGCGATCACCAGATGGCCGTTGTCCCGGCCGAGGGCGGCCAGCACGCCCCTGAGGCGCTCGGCGTGGGCGAGGCGGCGCAGATGGTGGACGCCCGCGAGGTCGGTGCCGGGGATGTCGAGGCGGCGGGGTTCGGCGCCGGTGACCAGCAGCAGCTTGTCGTAGCGGACCAGGGTGCCGTCGTCGCCGAGGCGGACGGTCCGGGCGGCGCGGTCGACGGCGTCGACGGTCTGGCCGAGGTGCAGCTCGATGTCGTTCTGCGCGTACCAGGCGGGCTCGTGGACGAAGACGCGCTCCCGCTCCTCCTTGCCGAGCAGGTGGCCCTTGGACAGCGGCGGGCGCTCGTAGGGGTGGTCCAGCTCGTCGCAGATCAGTATCACGCGGCCGGTGAACCCCTCCGCGCGGAGCGTCTCGGCCGCTTTCGCTCCGGCCAGCCCGCCTCCGACGATGACGAACGTCTGATCCGCGTCGACCACTTGATGCCTCCTCGTAACGATGCCGCCTTCAGGCGAGCGTCCCGCACGCGAGGTGGTGCGGGAAGAGGGGATGGCCGGAAACGGGCCACCTCCCGTCATGTACCCGCTACATATGCCCGGTGAGCCCGGCGTGCAGCGTGCGGGCGGACGCGTCGGTCAGCGAGGCGATCTGGTCGACGACGACCCGCTTGCGCGCCCGGTCGCTCTCCGCCTCGTCGAACAGCGCTCTGAACTGCGGCTCCAGCCCGTCCGGCGCGCGCAGGGTGAGGGCCTCGGCCAGCTCCGCGACGACGATGCGCTGATCGGCGCGGAGCAGTTCCTGTTCGGCGCGCTGTATCACGTACCGGTCCGCCACCGCCTTGAGCACCGCGCACTCCATGCGCGCCTCGCGGGGTACGACGAGTTCGGCGCCGTACCGGGTGAGGCGGCCGGTGCCGTACGCGGCGCGGGTGGCGGTCTCGGCGGCGAGGCAGAAGCGGCCGATGAGCTGGCTGGTGGCGTCCTTGAGCCGGGCCTGGGCGACCGCGGTCCCGTCGTAGCCGTGCGGCCACCACTCCTGGTCCTGGAGCCGGTCTAGGGCCTCGGCGAGTTCGGCGGGATCGGTGTCGGCGGGGACGTATCGGCCGATGGCGACCTCGAAGACCGCCTCCCGCTCGGGGGTGGCGTGCAGGCAGTCGGGGTCCACGTGGCCGGCGTGCAGCCCGTCCTCCACGTCGTGCACCGAGTACGCGACGTCGTCCGACCAGTCCATGACCTGGGCCTCGAAGCAGGTGCGGGTGCCGGGGGCCTCCTTGCGGACCCAGTCGAAGACGGGACGGTCGTCGTCGTAGACGCCGAACTTGGGGGACTTCGGGTCCGTGGGGTGGGCTCCGCGCGGCCAGGGGTACTTGGTCGCGGCGTCCAGGGTGGCGCGGGTGAGGTTGAGGCCGACGGAGCCCTCGGGGGTGAAGCGCTTGGGCTCGATGCGGGTGAGGAGCCTGAGGGACTGGGCGTTGCCCTCGAAGCCGCCGATGTCGTCCGCGAACTCGTTCAGCGCCTGTTCGCCGTTGTGACCGAAGGGGGGATGGCCGAGATCGTGCGCGAGGCAGGCCGCTTCGACGAGGTCGGGGTCGCAGCCGAGGGCCGCGCCCAGCTCGCGGCCGACCTGGGCGCACTCCAGGGAGTGGGTGAGGCGGGTGCGGGGGGTGGCGTCCCAGGCGGGGGTGCGGGTGCCGGGCGTGACGACCTGGGTCTTGCCCGCGAGGCGGCGCAGCGCGGCGGAGTGCAGGATGCGGGCGCGGTCGCGCTGGAAGGCGGTGCGGCCGGGGCGTTTGTCGGGTTCGGGTGCCCAGCGTTCGACGGAGGTCGGATCGTAGGCCGAGGGGTGTGCGGTGCCTTCCATGCCTCGACAGTAAGCGCCGGTACGGACATCGCGCGGCAGGGGTGACGGAATTGTTCCGTCGTGCGGGGCCGGAGTGAACCGCACGGCCGCGGATCACGTCCTCCGGCACGGGAACGAACACGGGGGGCGGGATGAGGACGGGCCGACCGAGGCTGCCGCACACGGTGCGGGGGCGCCGACGGCTGGTGCGGGGCGTGGTCGCGGGGTGCGTGCTCGCGCTGCTGCCGTCGACCTGGCTGCACCTCTCCACGGCGGACCGGCTGCGTACGGCGGCCGACGTGCCGCGCACCGACGTCGCGGTCGTCTTCGGCGCGGGCCTGTGGAAGGGCGGCCCGTCCCCGTACCTGGCCCGCCGCCTGGACGCGGCCGCCCGCCTGTACCGCGCCGGCCGCGTCAAGGCGGTCCTGGTCACCGGAGACAACAGCCGTGAGGACTACGACGAACCGAGCGCGATGCGCGCCTACCTCAGCCGCCACGGCGTCCCCGCCGAACGCGTCGTCAGTGACTACGCGGGCTTCGACACCTGGGACTCCTGCGTCCGGGCCCGCCGCGTCTTCGGCGTGCGGCAGGCCATCCTGATCAGCCAGACCTTCCACGTCCGCCGCGCGGTCGCGCTGTGCGAGGCGGCCGGCGTCTCGTCGTACGGCCTGGGCGTGGAGGACGTGCACGACGCCACCTGGTTCTACGGCGGCACCCGCGAGGTCTTCGCCGCGGGCAAGGCGGCGCTGGACGCGGTGTTCCAGCCGCCCCCCAAGTTCCTCGGACCGCGGGAGCGGGGCATCCAGCGGGCGTTGGCGGGCGCGTCCTGGCCGCCGGTCCCCTGAGGGATCTCCACGCGCCGTCACGCCCCGTGGGGGATCTCCACGAGAACGCCATCGGACCCCCTGCCGGTGCTATGGACATGACATGTCATGGCCCCTTAAATCTCTAGGACATCAGCGCCACCCCCACGCCTCGCAGGCGCCTCAACCCAAGGAGACCGATGAGCCGGATACGGCAGCACGTCCCCGGGTCCCGTCGCATCGCCACCGCCACCGGCGCCGCCGCCGCGGCGGCACTGCTGGTCACCGCCCTGTCCCCCGCCGCCCAGGCCGACACCGCGCCGAAGCGGGCGACCACGCTCGCGGACGCGGCCTCCCTCCTCGTGTCCCATGCCGCGGGTCTCGGCCTCACCGCCGGCCAGGGCACCGAGGTCCGGGACGTGATCGTCGACAAGGACGGTACGCAGCACGTCCGTTACGACCGCACCTACCACCGGCTTCCCGTGCTCGGCGGGGACTTCGTGGTCCACCTGGACTCCGGCGGCGGATACCGCGGCGCCGACCGCGCCACCCGCTCGGCGCTCGAACTGCCCACCGTCACACCGAAGCTGAGCGGCGCGAAGGCGGCCGGGATCGCGGTGGACGCGCTGCGCTCCGCGAGCCCCCGGAAGCTGAAGCAGGCCAAGGCCAAGCCGGAGCTGGTCGTCGACGCCCTGCACGGCAGGCCGAGACTGGCCTGGCGGACCAACGCGGTCGGGCTGGACACCCTGGGCAACCCGGTGGGCCGCACCGTGCTGACCGACGCCCGCACCGGCGCCCGCATCGACGCCTGGGACAGCATCGAGACGGCCGCGGGCGACGGCAAGTCGCTCTACAGCGGCACGGTTCCGCTGCAGACGACCCAGTCGGGCTCGGCGTACCAGCTCAAGGACGCCACGCGCGGCAACACGTACACCGGCGACGCGGCCAACAAGACCGACCTGTGCATCCTCGGGATCTGCCTGAGCCGCGCCCCCTCGACGGTGTTCACCGACGCCGACAACCACTGGGGCACCGGCGCCACCGCCGACCGCGCCTCGGCGGCCGTCGACGCCCAGTACGGCACCGACCAGACCTGGGACTACTACAAGGACGTCCACGGCCGGAACGGCATCGCGGGCGACGGCAAGGGCTCGTACAACCGCGTCCACTACGGCAGCAACTACAACAACGCCTTCTGGGACGACAGCTGCTTCTGCATGACCTACGGCGACGGTGACGGCACCACCTTCGGCCCGCTGGTCGCGCTGGACGTGGCCGGGCACGAGATGACGCACGGCGTCACCTCCAAGACCGCCGCGCTGACGTACTCGGGCGAGTCCGGCGGCCTGAACGAGGCGACCTCGGACATCCTCGGCACGATGGTCGAGTGGCACGCCGACAACGCGACCGACAAGGGCGACTACCTCATCGGAGAGCGCATCGTGAAGCCCGGCTTCGGCAAGGCCGCGCTCCGCTTCATGGACAAGCCCTCCAAGGACGGCAACTCGGCCGACTACTGGAGCAGCTCGCTCGGCAACCTGGACGTGCACTACTCCTCCGGCGTCGCCAACCACTTCGCGTACCTCCTCGCCGAGGGCAGCGGCGCGAAGACCGTCAACGGTGTCTCCTACGACTCCCCGACGGCCAACGGCCAGTCGGTGACCGGCATCGGCCGGGACAAGGTCGGCAGGATCTGGTACCGCGCGCTGACGGTGTACATGACGTCGTCCACCAAGTACGCGGGCGCCCGAACGGCGACCCTGAACGCGGCCAGGGACCTGTACGGCGCCGGGAGCGCGGAGTACGGCGCGGTCGCGGCGGCGTGGAGCGCGGTGAACGTGAACTGAGCCTCCTCGCGCGAGCGGTGGCTGACGGTGCGTCGGGGTCCGGCGCACCGTTTTCGCTTTCCCCCCGGCCGCACGCCATTCGTGTGCACTTGGCTCCGTGCCCTCGATGCGGCCCTGAGCTGCTGTTACGTCAGAACGGCTCACCCGTGCGGAGGCGGCGGGCGCCACCCGTTCACCGCAGCGGGGGCGGCTGCTCGGGAGGCGGGCCGGGCGCGGTGGCCTTTACCTCGGAAGGGCGGGGGCACGTCCCCCGCGCCGCACGAGTCGAGGACATGAGTCGGACAAGCTCTGGGGAGCACCATGCGACGCACCGCCCGTCTGCTGACCGGTACCGCGCTGGCCGTGGCCGCGGCCGGTCTCGGTACCGTTCCGGCCCACGCGGGCGCGGCGCACCCGACGGCCGCGCGGGCAGGCGGCCTCCGGGTGTACCCGTCCACCGCGCTGCCCGGCAGCCAGGTCACCGTGAACACCGCGGCCTGCGGGGAGAAGGGCGTGGCGGTCGGTGACGCGGGGGCGGTGGGCGCGGGAACGTTCGCGCTGGCGCCGACCACGCACGAGGGCGAGGCGATCGGGCAGTTCCAGGTACCGGCGGGGGCGCAGCCGGGTACCTACGAGATCGTCGCGCGGTGTGCGGAGGGCGGGAAGCGGGTCACGGGGGACCTGACGGTGACCATGGCCGGGGCGCACGGGCAGGTGCAGCCGCACGGCAGTGTGAAGACGGGGGTCGGCGGCGCTCTGGGCCCCGGCCCCGTGCAGACCACGGCGGGTGTGGCGGCTCTGGCCGTCGCCGCCGCGGGCGGTACCTGGCTCCTGCATCGCCGGGCGAGAGGCGACGGGATCTGACGGACACCCTCCGCTGTCCGTCGCCGGTACCGCGAAGCCCCGCCCCCTAAGGGTCCGATGCCCCTCGTGACCCCTAGGGGGCGGGCCTTCCCCAAGGGTCGTCTCCGGGAAGGGGTTCCCATGCGCAGGATCGGCGACACCGCCATAGCCGCCGTCACGGCGTTCGCGCTCGGTACCGGTGTCTGGCTGCTCGGTACCGGTACCGGTTCACCCCCGCAGCCGTCCGCCGCCGAGGGCCGTCCCGATCCGGGTGGCGGACGCGGCGCCGCCCCACCGCTGACGGCGTCCCCGCCCACCCGTATCCGCATCCCCGCGATCCGGGTGAACGCTCCCCTGACGGGCCTCTCCCTGACCTCCTCCGGCAGCCTCGACGCCCCTCCCCCCGCCGAGAAGAACCTCGCCGGCTGGTACGAGGCCGGCACCACCCCCGGCGACACCGGCACCGCCGTCGTCGCCGGCCACGTCGACAACACCCAGGGCCCCGCCGTCTTCTACGACCTCGGCGCCCTCAGGCGCGGCGCCACGATCGAGGTGGACCGCGAGGACGCCACGACGGCCGTCTTCACGGTGGACGCGGTGGAGGTGTACTCCGCGAGGAACTTCCCCGACGAGAGGGTCTACGGCGCCTCGACCCGCCCGGAACTCCGGGTGATCACCTGCGGAGGCGGGTACTCCAGGTCGACGGGGTACCAGGGGAACGTGGTGGTGTTCGCACACCTGACGGGCGCACACGGCACCTGAGGGCCGAAGCCCGGCCCGGCGGCCGGCGGCGCGGGACGAGCACGAGGAGGACGACGCGGCGGTGTGCCACCCCCGGGCGAAGTGCCTGAGTTCAGGAGCCGGGCCGGCTGTATCCACCCGCGGATTCGTTGGCGGACCGCTGACGCCAGAACCGGTGAAGAGCGACGGCAGCACTCAGCGCCGCCCCCGTCCAGACGATCCCCGCCGCCACCGTGGCGGGGTCCGCGTCGATCAGACCCGCACCGGGTGGCAGAACCGCCATCTGCACGGCGGCTCCGACGGGGACGACCAGTGCGGCGCACAGTCCGGTCCAGCCGGGCCGTCTGATCAGGGAACCCACCCAGCCCAGGACCGGTCCGGCTGGAACTCCGAAGAGCAGCCAGAAGAGCATGTCGCTGCCCGCGTCCCACAGATAGTGATCCACGACGTAGTACGACACCGTCGCGCTCGTCAGCGCCGCCACTCCGCAAAGAGCCCCTCGGCCCGGTGTGACGGCCGCCCAGCCGACCGTCACCGCCAGAGCCGCCCAGGCCCATCCCGCGTCGAGCAGAAAGCTGAGCACCCTGCTGGTCTCCCCCACAGCACTTCCGGCGACGCGGGCCCCGATCTCCCCGTACGGAGAGGACAGGACGTTGGTGACGGACGTGAGCGACCCGAAGACCAGTCCGGCCACGACCGCCCCCAGCGTGATCTTCATGCCCGCAGCCTACACAGACCCTGCCCACGTGGTCAGTTGACGGATTCGTCCGCAGCAGCAGAGGGCTGCGGCGAGGCCGAGCAGGGCCAGGTGGTCGCAGGGGGGCGTAGCGGCGGCCGAGACTGCCGCGGCCGGCCGGCCAGGACATGGGGCCTTCGACGACCCGGCGCCGGACCCGCCAGGGCACATCGAGGGCACAACAGCTCCGCGCGGTTTCAGCACGCCGGCAAACACCATCCGGCATGTTCGGTGCCGTAGCCGGACAGGCCTCACCCATGCCCGAAGAGGCGGCACCCCCGCACAGGGTGCCGCCTCTCTTTTGGTGCCGGAGCCCGTCGGCGATCGGTGGTGAGGGTCGGGGACCGGCGAAGGGCTCCGGGGCTCAGCGGTGGTCGCTGCCCGTGGACTCCGTCGCCGCGCGGCCGGCTTCCAGGCGGGCCACCGGGATGCGGAACGGGGAGCAGGAGACGTAGTCCAGGCCAACCTCGTGGAAGAAGTGGACGGACTCCGGGTCGCCGCCGTGCTCGCCGCAGACGCCGAGCTTGAGGTCCGGACGGGTCGCACGGCCCGCCGCGGCGGCCGACTTGACCAGCGAGCCCACTCCGTCCTTGTCGATCGTCTCGAACGGGCTGACGCCGAAGATGCCCTTCTCCAGGTACGCCGTGAAGAAGGATGCCTCCACGTCGTCCCGGCTGAAGCCCCACACCGTCTGGGTGAGGTCGTTCGTGCCGAAGGAGAAGAACTCGGCGGCCTCGGCGATCTGACCGGCGGTCAGCGCGGCGCGGGGCAGCTCGATCATCGTGCCGATCGCCAGCTTCAGCTTCGTACCCGTCGCCGCCTCGACCTCCGCGATGACCTGGTCGGCCTCCTCGCGGACGATCTCCAGCTCCTGGACCGTGCCGACCAGCGGGATCATGATCTCGGCGCGCGGGTCGCCCTTGGCGTTCCTGCGCTCGGCGGCCGCCTCCGCGATGGCGCGGACCTGCATGGTGAACAGACCCGGAATCACCAGTCCGAGACGCACACCGCGCAGACCCAGCATCGGGTTCTGCTCGTGCAGCCGGTGCACCGCCTGCAGCAGCCGGAGTTCGTTCTCGTGCGGCTCCTGCCGGGACTCGGCGAGGGCCACGCGGACCGACAGCTCGGTGATGTCGGGCAGGAACTCGTGCAGCGGGGGGTCGAGCAGGCGTACCGTCACCGGCAGGCCGTCCATCGCCTCGAACAGCTCCACGAAGTCCTGCTTCTGGAGCGGGAGCAGCTGCTTCAGCGACTCCTCGCGCTCCGCCCCGGTGTCGGCCAGGATCAGGCGCTCCACCAGCTCACGCCGGTCCCCGAGGAACATGTGCTCGGTGCGGCACAGCCCGATGCCCTGCGCCCCGAACCGCCGCGCCCGCAGCGCGTCCTCGGCGTTGTCCGCGTTGGCACGGACCCGCAGCCGGCGCTTGCGGTCGGCGAAGGCCATCATCCGGTGCACGGCCTCGACCAGTTCGTCGGCGTCGTCGGCGCCCGGGTGCATCCGGCCCTCGAAGTACTCCACCACGGGCGAGGGGACCACCGGCACCTCGCCGAGGTACACCTTGCCGGAGGAGCCGTCGATGGAGATGACGTCGCCCTCCTCCACCACGTGCCCGCCGGGCACGATCATCCGGCGTCGCTTGGTGTCGACCTCCAGTTCCTCAGCGCCGCAGACACAGGTCTTGCCCATGCCGCGCGCGACCACGGCCGCGTGGGAGGTCTTGCCGCCGCGCGAGGTGAGGATGCCCTCGGCGGCGATCATGCCGTCCAGGTCGTCGGGGTTGGTCTCCCGGCGCACCAGGATGACCTTCTCACCCGAACGGGACCACTTGACGGCGGTGTACGAGTCGAAGACCGCCTTGCCGACCGCCGCGCCCGGCGAGGCCGCGATGCCCCGCCCGACCTGCTCGGCCCGCGCGTCCTCGTCGAAGCGGGGGAACATGAGCTGCGCCAGCTGCGCGCCGGTCACCCGCTGGAGCGCCTCGGTCTCGTCGATCAGACCCTGGTCCACGAGCTGGGTGGCGATACGGAACGCCGCGCCCGCGGTGCGCTTGCCGACGCGGGTCTGGAGCATCCACAGCTTGCCGCGCTCGATGGTGAACTCGATGTCGCAGAGATCCTTGTAGTGGTTCTCCAGCGTCTCCATGATCTGCATGAGCTGGTCGTAGGACGCCTTGTCGATGTTCTCCAGCTCGGCGAGCGGCACGGTGTTGCGGATGCCCGCGACCACGTCCTCGCCCTGGGCGTTCTGGAGGTAGTCGCCGTAGACGCCCTGGTGCCCGGAGGCGGGGTCGCGGGTGAAGGCGACGCCGGTGCCGGAGTCGGGGCCCAGGTTGCCGAACACCATGGAGCAGACGTTGACCGCGGTGCCCAGGTCGCCCGGGATGCGCTCCTGGCGGCGGTAGAGCTTGGCGCGATCGGTGTTCCAGGAGTCGAAGACCGCGTGGATGGCGAGGTCCATCTGCTCGCGCGGGTCCTGCGGGAAGTCGCGGCCGGCCTCGGTCCTGACGGTCTTCTTGAAGGCGGTGACCAGCTTCTTCAGGTCGGCCGCGTCCAGCTCGGTGTCGACCTGGACGCCCTTGGCCTCCTTGGCCTTCTCCAGCGCGTCCTCGAACAGCTCGCCGTCGACGCCGAGGACGGTCTTGCCGAACATCTGGATGAGGCGCCGGTAGGAGTCCCACGCGAAGCGCTCGTCGCCGGCCTGCTTGGCCAGGCCCTTCACCGACTTGTCGGAGAGGCCGATGTTCAGGACGGTGTCCATCATGCCGGGCATGGAGAACTTGGCGCCCGAGCGCACGGAGACCAGCAGCGGGTCGTCGGCCTGGCCGAGCTTCTTGCCCATCCGCTGCTCGAGCGCCTCGAGGTGCGCGCTCACCTCGTCACGCAGTGCCGGGGGCTCCTCGCCGCTGTCGAGGTAGACCTTGCACGCCTCGGTGGTGATGGTGAAGCCGGGAGGGACCGGCAGCCCGAGGTTGGTCATCTCGGCGAGGTTGGCACCCTTGCCACCGAGCAGGTCCTTGAGGTCCTTGTTGCCCTCGGTGAAGTCGTAGACGAACTTCGCTACGTGAGGCTCTTTGTTTTCCGACACGGGTCTCGACTCCTTGAGGCCACGGTGGCTGCCCTGACGGCGAGGAACATACCCAGATCGAAGGCGTCTCGGTACGTCCAGTCGTGCGTCATAAGCCTGTAACCAGCCGTCTGCCACAGGATCTCAGGCAAAGACAAGGCAACGTCAGGGCCACGCGAGTGTTCATTTCTTGAACGGACGGACGTGCGGTAACGCCACAACCTGCTCATGTGAGCGACGATCGGCACGCTTGATTTCGATCAATGAACGCCGACAGGATGGCACCGAGTGCCACCCCTTGGAGAAGTGCAGCCGCTCAAGATCCGCTCATCTGAGCGCGACCCTTATCAAGGGTGGCGAGAATCACGCTGCCACACGGCGCCGGATTTCACCATGCGGACCCCGGTCCGGACCGGAGACCGGGGCGTCACACACCGAGCGCGGCGAGCCGTTCCTCGACCCGATCCGGGGCGTACAGATGCTCCACGACCAGCGCGCCCGCGCCGATCAGCCCCGCCCGCTCCCCCAGCCTCGCGGTGACGACCTCGAGGTGGGCGGTGGAGCGGGGCAGTGCCCGCTGGTAGAGCAGTTCGCGCACCCCGGTCAGGAAGGGCGTCCCGGCGAGATCGCCCGCGATCATCAGCACGCCGGGGTTGAGCAGGGTCACGACGGTCGCCAGCACGTCGCCGACCCGGCGTCCGGCGTCCCGCGCCAGGGCCGCCGCCTCGGGATGCCCGGCGGCCAGCAGGTCCCGTACGTCCGAGCCGGACGCCGCCGGCACGCCCGCGTCCGTCAGCCTCCGGGCCACCGCGCCGCCGCTGGCGACGGCCGCGAGACAGCCGTACGAGCCGCAGCGGCACAGTGCCTCGGTACCGACCCGGATGTGGCCGAGGTCGCCCGCGCCGCCGTCCACGCCCCGGTACAGCGCGCCGTCCACCACGACCCCGGCGCCGATACCGGTACTGACCTTGACCAGTACGAACGCCCGGCAGTCCGGGTATCCGGTGCGCTGCTCCCCGTACGCCATCAGGTCGGCGTCGTTGTCGACCAGTACCGGGACCGGCCCGGCGCCGGTGTGCTCGGTGAAGGCGCGGGAGAGGCGGCCCCTCGTGTCGTAGCCGTCCCAGCCGGGCATCATCGGCGGCTGGACCACCCTCCCGCTCCCGCTGTCGACCGGGCCCGGCACGCCGAGGCCGATCCCGCAGACCGCCTCCGGGGCGTGGCCGGTCTCGGTGAGCAGCGCGGCGAACCAGCGGGCCAGCCCGTCCAGGACCGCCTCGGGGCCGTCCTCGACCACCAGGGCGCCGTGGCGTTCGGCGAGGATCTCGCCGGTCAGGGTGAGCAGGGCCGCGCGGGCGTGCCGGGTGTCCAGGTCGGCGGCGAGCACCACGGCGTGCGAGCCGTCGAACTCCAGGGTGACGGCGGGGCGGCCGCCGAGCGGGGAGCCGACCGGACCGCTCGCGCCCTCGCGCAGCCAGCCCACCCGGAACAGCCGGTCCAGGCGCTGGCCGACCGTGGCACGGGAGAGGCCGGTCATCTGCTGGAGCGCGCCGCGCGTGACGGCCCGTCCGCTGCGCACCAGGTCGAGCAGGTCACCGGCGCTCGTCTGAGCGCCGCCCCTGGCCGTCCTGCCGGACGTTCCGGTCATGCCACCCCCTTGTGTTCCTCAAGTTTGCATTACATATTGAGTTTTGCGTGTTAACCAGACGTAACCCTGCGATAGACACAGCCGAACCAGGTCGTCCGGACGTCTTCGGGGAGTCCCGAGTGGATCGCACTGCCCAGCTCACAGCCCGTGTCACCGGGCGCCAGATCGCGTACGACCCGCTCTCCCCCGCGCCCTCGGCCGCATCACTGCACGTCAGGGCCGCCCGCGTGCTGGCGGCCAACTGGACGGGCACCTCGACGGTCCCCTCCCGGAGCCTGTACCCGCACCAGTGGTCCTGGGACTCGGCGTTCATCGCCATCGGGTTGCGGCATCTGTCGCCGCCGCGGGCGCAGACGGAACTGGAGACGCTGCTCGCGGCGCAGTGGGGGGACGGGCGGGTGCCGCACATCGTCTTCTCCCCCTCCGTGCCGCTCGACGCCTACTTCCCGAGCCCCGACTTCTGGCGCTCCTCCTCCGCCGGCCGGGCCGCGGGCGCCCCGCGCACCGTACAGACGTCCGGCATCGTGCAGCCACCCGTGCACGCGCTGGCCGCCTGGCTGGTGCACCGGGCCGACCCCGGCCTGTCGTGGGCGCGCGGTTTCCTGGCGCGGGTGTATCCCCGGCTGGCCGCCTGGCACCGCTATCTGCTGCGCCACCGGGACCTGGGCGGGGGCGGGCTGGTGTCGGTGGTGCACCCGTGGGAGCAGGGCATGGACAACAGCCCCTGCTGGGACGGCCCGTTGGCCCGCGTCACCCCGGCCCCGGCCCGTTCCTTCCGCCGTGCCGACCTCGACCACGGCGCTCCCGGGGACCGGCCGACCGATCTGGACTACGGCCGGTACGTGCGCCTGGCGTCCGCCTACCGGGACGGCGCCTACGCGGACGGGGACGGGGAGTTCGCGGTGGAGGACCCGTCCTTCAACGCCCTGCTGATCGCTTCCGAGCACGCGCTCGCCCGTATCGCCGCCGAGCTGGGCTCTTCCGGCGCCGCCCGGCACGCCCGCGCCCGGCGGCTGACCGCGGCGCTGGTGGAGCGGCTGTGGGACGACGCGTCCGGGATGTTCCTGTGCCGGGACCTGCGCGGCGGTGTGATCCGCGAGCGGAGCGTGTCGGGCCTGGTCCCGCTGCTGCTGCCCGGTCTCCCCCGCGAGGTGACCGGCGCGCTGGCGGGGACCCTGCGCGGTCCGCACTTCGCGGCGCGCACCGGGCTCGTACCCAGTTACGACCTGCGCGGGCCGGCCTTCGAGTCGAGCCGTTACTGGCGCGGCCCGGCGTGGTTCAACACCGCCTGGCTGGTGGAGCGCGGGCTGCGGGCCCGGGGTGAGAAGGCGGCGGCCGACGCCCTGCGCACCGCCTTTCTGAGCGCGGCCGGGGGCTCCGGGTTCGCGGAGTACGTCGACCCGGACACCGGCGAGGCGTGCGGGGCACCGGGATTCGGCTGGACCGCGGCGCTGACGCTGGACCTGCTGCACGACGTGAACGGTGCCTTGGGGACAGAGGAAGAGGGAGGGGACCGGAGATGAGCCGACTGCTCGTACGGGGAGCCACGTTCGCCGAAGTGGGCGACCGGGGCGACATCAGCGGGGTGCGCGGCGGCGGCCGGGTGGAGGGGCTCTTCGTGCGCGACGCACGGCACCTGAGCCGCTGGCAGCTCACCGTGGACGGCTCGGTGCCGGAGGTGCTGAAACCGGTCGGGGAGGGCGACACGGCACGCTGTGTGCTGGTGCCGCGCGGCGGGCGCCAGGAGCCGCCCGCCTACACCCTGTGGCGGGAACAGGCCGTCAGCGACAGCTCGTTCGTGGAGTCGGTGCGCATCACCGGCAATCTCCCGACAGCGACCGCGGTACGGCTCGCGCTCACCGTCGACGCGGACTTCACCGACCAGTTCGAGCTGCGTTCGGACCACCGCACCTACGTCAAGCCGGGTGCCGTGCGCAGCCGCCAGGTCCTGGACGACGGGATCGAGTTCGGGTACCGGCGCGGTGAGTGGCGGTCCTGTACGACCATCACCGCCGAGCCGGCACCAGAGGCGGTGGAGGAGACCGGCACCGGCGCCCGGCGGCTGGTCTGGACGCTCGAACTCGCCCCGCACGGCGAGGCGGAGCTGCTGCTGCGCGTGGTGGCCCGCCCGCACGGTGACCGGCACGCGGTGCGCGTCCCCCACTCCCCCGCCACCGCCTCCGATGAACTCCGTTCCGCGGAGGCGGAGTTCATGGAGGGCGTCGCCTTCCCCACCGCGTGGCCGGGGCTGGCGGCCGCCTGTGTGCGGGGGCTGTCCGACCTGGCCGCGCTCCAGGTGCCGGCGCGGGGTCCGGACGGGGAGGGGCTGCGGGTGCCGGCCGGGGGTGCGCCCTGGTTCCTCACGCTGCTCGGCCGGGACGCCCTGCTCACCTCGCTGTTCGCGCTGCCGTACCGCCCGCGGCTGGCCGCCGCCACGCTGCCCGCGCTGGCCGCCGCCCAGGCCACCGCCGGCAGCGCCTCCCCGGTCGCCCAGCCGGGCAAGATCGTGCACGAGGTCCGGCACGGCGAGCTGGCCCACTTCGGGCAGGTGCCCTACGGGCGGTACTACGGCTCGGTCGACGCCACCCCGCTCTTCCTGGTCCTGCTCGGCGCCTACACCGAGCACACCGGGGAAACCGCCCTGGCGCGCCGGCTCGAGGGACACGCCCGGGCGGCGGTCGGCTGGATGCTGGACCACGGCGGGCTCGGCGCGCGCGGCTACCTCGTCTACCGCGCCGACGAGGGCGGCCTCGCCAACCAGAACTGGAAGGACTCCCCCGGCGCCATCTGCCACGCCGACGGCACCCGGCCGGGCGGCGCGGTGATGGCGGCCGGCGCGCAGGGGTACGCGTACGACGCGCTGCGCCGTACGGCGTGGCTGGCGCGCACGGTGTGGAACGACGTGACGTACGCGGCGCTGCTGGAGCAGGCGGCGGCCGGTCTGCGCGACCGCTTCCAGCAGGACTTCTGGCTTCCCGGGCAGTCCTTCCCGGCCCTCGCGCTGGACGGCGACGGCAACCGGATGGACGCGCTCGCCTCGGACGCCGGGCACCTGCTGTGGTCGGGGCTGCTGGACAAGGAGTACGGGGAGGCCGTCGGACGCCGGCTGCTGGAGCCGGACTTCTTCTCCGGCTGGGGCGTCCGTACGCTCGCCGCCGGCCAGGCCGCCTACCACCCGCTCTCCTACCACCGGGGCTCGGTCTGGCCGCACGACAACGCGCTGATCGCGCTCGGCCTCGCCCGCTACGGACTGCACGACGAGGCCCGGGCGGTGGCCCGCGGCCTGGTGGACGCGGCGGCGAGCGCCGGGCACCGGCTGCCCGAAGTGCTGGCGGGTTACGGCCGTGACACTCACCCCGAGCCGGTACCGTACCCGCACGCGTGTGTGCGGGAGTCCCGTTCGGCTGCCGCGCCGCTCGCCCTGCTCACCGCGGTCGGGGGCTCGTGAGGGCGGCCTTGACCGGGCGTTTGCCCGGTATTTGCCGTGGGCCGTGAACACCGGCCCGCGGCGGACCGTACGGAAGGGCGGCGGGCCAGGCGGACCGGCCCGCAACGGCCGTACCAGCCTCCCCGGCGTGGCCCGCCGCCTCCGTCGTCACCGGCCTCGCGCGGAAGGACCTCCGGGTTGCCTCAGCACAAGAACACGCATACGTCACCCGACGCGCCGGGGGGTGCTCCCGGCGGCGGGGTGGAGATCCTCGTGGAGCATGGGAAGAGCGGTGACCGGGGGGCCGGCGAGGGGGCCGGGGCATCGGAGGCGAGGACTCACGGGGCCGAGACGCACTCCGGGGGCGCTCCGGATGCGGTTGCCGGGCCCGGGACGCCGGGCGGGCCCGTGGGCGCAGGGGACTCGGAGGCGGGCGCCGGCCCCGAGGGCGGCCCCCAGACCGTCCCTGGCTCCGCCCCGGAGGCGGGGGCGAGTCACGCACCCCGCACGAAGGGCACCCCGGAGGCCGCCCTCGCCGCGGAGGCGGCCACCGCGCCCGACGCGCGGACCGTCCCCGGGACCGGTTCCGAGGCGGACCCCGCTCCCGAGCGCACCCCCGGCGCCCCCACCGGGCCAATCCGCTTCAGCCGCCTGTCCCGCTGGCGGGCGGAGCACCCCCGGGGCACCCGCGTCCTGTCCCGGACCCTCACCGTCCTCGCCGCGGTCCTGGTCGTCTGCACCCTGGTGATGCCCGCGACCGTCGTCGGCATCGGCCCCGCCACGTTCTTCCGGCTGCCCGGAGAGGCCGTCGTCGGCGCGGCCATCCTGCTCGCACTGCCCCGAAGGCCCAGGATCGCGCTCGCCGCGGCCAGTGGTGTCGCGCTCGCGGCGCTGACGGTGCTCAACTGGCTGGACATGGGCTTCAAGCAGTACCTGGGCCGGACCTTCAACCTGGTGCTGGACTGGAGCCTGCTGGGCGACGCCCGGTCCTACCTGGAGGACTCGCTCGGCCGGACGGCCACCCTCGCCGCGACCGCCGGTGTGATCGTCCTCGTACTGCTGCTGTTCGCCGCGCTGGCCTACGCCGTCGTGCGCCTCAGCGACGTCCTCGCCCGGCACTCGGCCACCGCGACCCGGGGGACGCTGATCGCGGGGGTCGTCTGGATCACCTGCTCCTCCTTCGGGGTGCAGCTCGCGGGCGTGCCGCTCGCCGCCGACAGCGCCGCCGTCACCCTGCGGAGCCAGACCGAGCGGGTGTCCGACACGCTGAAGGACGAGGCGGAGTTCCGGAAGATCGCCAGGGTGGACGCGTTCGGCGCGACCCCGCCCGACCAGCTCGTGCCGGATCTGCGCGGCAAGGACATGATCTTCACCTTCATCGAGAGCTACGGACGCAGCGCGATCGAGGACCCGATCATGGCGCCCGGCGTGGACAGGACCCTCGCCGTGCGCACCGAGGCGCTGAAGAAGGCGGGTTACCACGCCAGGAGCGGCTGGCTGACCTCGGCGACGTACGGCGGCAGCAGCTGGCTCGGCCACTCCACCAGCCTGTCCGGGCTCTGGGTGAGCAACCAGCAGCGCTACCGCACGGTGATGGCGAGCGACCACCTCAGCCTGACCAAGGTGTTCAAGAAGTCCGGCGCCTGGGACACGGTCGGCGTGATGCCGGGTGTCCAGAAGGGTTGGCCCGAGCAGAGCTTCTTCGGACTGGACAGGGTCTACAACGCCTTCGAACTCGGCTACAAGGGACCGAAGTTCAGCTGGTCCACGATGCCGGACCAGTACACCCTGGAGCAGTTCCAGCGGCGGGTGCACGGCAGGAAGCACGACAAGCCGATGATGTCGGAGGTCATCCTGACGTCCAGCCACCAGCCCTGGGGGCCGATCCCGAAGATGGTCGGCTGGGACGAGCTGGGCGACGGCTCGGTCTTCAAGGGCATCGAGGCGGCGGGCAACAAGCCGGCCGACGTGATCGCGGACACCACCAAGTCCCGCCAGGAGTACGGCAAGTCGATCCAGTACTCGGTCACCGCGCTCACCGAGTGGCTGGAGCGCTACGGCTCCAAGGACACCGTGCTGGTATTCCTCGGCGACCACCAGCCCATCGCACGCGTCAGCGGCAACCACGCCAGCAGGGACGTACCGGTCTCGATCGTCGCCAAGGACCCGAAGGTTCTCGACAGGATCGCCGCCTGGGGCTGGTCGGACGGCCTGCGTCCCGCGCACGACGCGCCGGTGTGGAAGATGAACCTCTTCCGCGACCGCTTCCTGACCGCGTACGGCTCCACGCCGCACCCGAAGAAGGGCTAGGGTCTTTCGTTCGGATCAGGCCGGACCAGGGAGCGGGGTCCGGTGCCGCGCCTCGCGAGCCCGGCGTGATCCGGACGAGAGGCCCCAGAGGGCCGGCCCCCAGGGGCCGGCCCCGTGGTCGTTCAGCCGCCGGAGGTGTCCAGCTCGGCGTCCTCACCGATGCCCGCGCAGTCGTACGGGTCCTTCAGCCAGCCGTCCGGCAGGACCACCCGGTTGTTGCCGGAGGTGCGCCCGCGCGGACCGTCGGCGCCGGCCGGCCACGCCTGGCCGAGGTCCAGCTCGTCCAGGCCGGCCCGCAGTTCCTCCAGCGAGGAGGTGACGGCGAGCCGCTTGCGCATCTCGGAGCCGACCGCGAAGCCCTTGAGGTACCAGGCGACGTGCTTGCGGAAGTCGATGACACCGCGTGCCTCGTCGCCGAGCCACTCACCGAGCAGCGTGGCGTGCCGGACCATCACGTCGGCGACCTGGCGCAGCACCGGCCGCTGGAAGTCGTCGCGGCCCTCGAAGGCGGCGACCAGGTCGGCGAAGAGCCAGGGCCGGCCGAGGCAGCCGCGGCCCACGACCACGCCGTCGCAGCCGGTCTCGCGGACCATCCGCAGCGCGTCGTCGGCGGACCAGATGTCACCGTTGCCGAGCACCGGGATCTCCGGGACGTGCTCCTTCAGCCGGGCGATGGCGCTCCAGTCGGCGGTGCCGCCGTAGTGCTGGGCGGCGGTGCGGCCGTGCAGGGCGATGGCGGTGACGCCCTCCTCGACGGCGATGCGGCCGGCGTCGAGGTAGGTGATGTGGTCGTCGTCGATGCCCTTGCGCATCTTCATGGTGACCGGCAGGTCGCCCGCGCCGGAGACGGCCTCGCGCAGGATGGCCCGCAGCAGGTTCCGCTTGAACGGCAGCGCGGAGCCGCCTCCCTTACGGGTGACCTTGGGCACCGGGCAGCCGAAGTTCAGGTCGATGTGGTCGGCCAGGCCCTCTTCCGCGATCATGCGGACGGCCTTGCCGACGGTGGCCGGGTCGACGCCGTACAACTGGATCGAGCGCGGCTTCTCGGTCTTGTCGAACCGGATGAGCTGCATGGTCTTCTCGTTGCGCTCGACCAGCGCCCGCGTGGTGATCATCTCGCTGACGAACAGCCCCTTGCCCCCGCTGAACTCCCGGCACAGGGTGCGGAAGGGGGCGTTGGTGATCCCGGCCATGGGTGCGAGCACGACGGGCGGCACCACGGCGTGCGGGCCGATGGAAAGCGGCTGGGTCATCAGGGGGCTCCGGGACGGATGTACGGCATGGGCGCCGTCCATTCTCCCTCACCCCGGCGGTGCCCCTTCCCTGAGGGAGGCATCGGGTACGGGCGGGCCAAGGATCATGTAGGGGTCATTAGTTAGCCGCACTATCGAAGCGCGTACGATGGGACGCATGCCCGAGCCGAGTCACCGGCGGCGGATGCTGGTCCTGTCGATCTGCTGCATGAGCCTGCTGATCGTGAGCCTGGACAACACCGCCCTGAACGTCGCACTGCCCTCAATGCAGCGCGAGCTGCACGCCACCACCTCCGGTCTCCAGTGGACGATCGACGCCTACACGCTGGTACTGGCCTCGCTGCTGATGCTGGCGGGGTCCACGGCGGACCGGATCGGCCGCAGACGGGTCTTCATGGCGGGACTGGTGATCTTCACCGCCGGTTCCCTGCTGTGCTCGCTCGCGCCGGACCTGGAACTGCTCGTGGTGTTCCGCATGGTCCAGGCGGTCGGCGGCTCCATGCTCAACCCGGTCGCCATGTCGATCATCACCAACACCTTCACCGACCCGCGCGAACGGGCGCGGGCCATAGGCATGTGGGGTGCGGTGATCGGCATCTCCATGGCCGCCGGTCCGCTGGCGGGCGGACTGCTGGTGGAGTCGGTCGGCTGGCGCTCGATCTTCTGGGTCAACCTGCCGGTCGGCCTCGCCGCCCTGCTGCTCACCCTCCGCTTCGTCCCCGAGTCCCGCGCGCCCCGGCCGCGTCGCCCGGACCCGGTCGGCCAGGGCCTGGTGATCGCCCTGTTCGGCTCACTGACCTACGCGATCATCGAGGCCCCTCAAGCGAGCCCCGCCGAGGTGCTCCCCTTCGCCGCGCTGGCCGTCGCCGCCCTGCTGGCCCTCCTCCTCTACGAACCCCGCCGCGCCGAACCCCTCATCGACCTGCGTTTCTTCCGTTCGGCGCCGTTCAGCGGCGCGACCATGACGGCGGTGAGCGCCTTCGCCGCGCTGGGCGGGTTCCTCTTCCTGTCCACGCTGTACCTGCAGAACGTACGCGGACTCGACGCCCTGCACGCCGGCCTGTGGATGCTGCCCATGGCGGTGCCGACCCTGGTGTGCGCCCCGCTGTCCGGACGGCTGGTCGGCAGCCGGGGCCCGCGGCTTCCGCTGCTGATCGCGGGCACGGCGATGACGCTGAGCGGCCTGCTCTTCGCCCTGTTCGAGGCCGAGACCTCCGACGTCACCCTCCTCCTCGGCTACGTCCTCTTCGGCGTCGGCTTCGGCTTCGTCAACGCCCCCATCACCAACACCGCCGTCTCCGGCATGCCCCGCGCCCAGGCGGGCGTCGCGGCGGCGGTCGCCTCCACCAGCCGCCAGCTCGGCCAGACCCTCGGCGTCGCCGTCATCGGCGCGGTCCTGGCCGCGGGCATCGGCTCGTCCCCCTACCGCGACACCTTCGTCTCCGCCGCCCGCCCCGGCTGGTGGATCCTCGCCGCGTGCGGCGCCGCCGTCCTCGTCCTCGGCCTCCTGACCAGCGGCCGCTGGGCCCGCAGGACGGCGGAGCGGACGGCTGAGCGGCTGGAGACGGCGGAGGTGCGGCAACCTGTGGGGGCGTCCGGCTGACCGGCCGGACCTCAGCCCTCCAGCGCTATCGCGTGCAGCTTCTCCAGGCGTTCCCGGGACTCCTCGTTCCTGGGCGGGTAGATCACTATCCGGGGGCCCTGGTCCGGGGAGAGCCAGAGGTCGGTGTGTTCCAGGGTCAGGTGGCCCACGTGGCGGTTGAGGAACTCCTTGGTCTTGGAGCGGCTGCCCACCACCTCGTAGCGCTCCCAGTGTTCACGGAACTCGGGGTACGCCTGGAGGCGTTTGAGGAGCATCTTCCAGGCGGGTTCGCCGAGGTGGCCGGCGAGAGAGGCACGCAGGCGGGCCGCCATCAGCCGCAGGGCCTCGTCGAGGTGGACGATGGAGGAACGCCACTCGGGGTTGGAGTAGGCGAGGAGGATGCAGTTGCGGTCCTCGGGCGGGACCGCGTCCATGTCGCACAGCAGCCGGGCGTAGGTGCGGTTGTAGGCCAGGATGTCGTACCTGCTGTTCTGCACCGCCGCCGGGAACGGCTCCATCTGGCGCAGGGTCGCGCGCAGCGCCGGGGTGATGCTGGGGCAGACCGCGGCGGGCGTCGGGTCCGCCGACCCGGCCAGCTGGAAGAGGTGGGCGCGCTCGCTGGCGTCCAGCATCAGGGTGCGGGCGAGGGCGTCGAGCACCTGGACGGACACCTGGATGTTCCGGGCCTGTTCGAGCCAGGTGTACCAGGTCACGCCCACCGAGGAGAGCTGCGCGACCTCCTCCCGGCGCAGACCCGGCGTACGCCGCCGGGCCCCGCGCGGCAGCCCCACCTGCTCCGGGGTGATCCGCTCACGGCGGCTGCGCAGGAACGCGGCCAGCTCGTGGCGCCGGATCGCCGCGCCCCTCACCTCGGGGGCGGCGCTTTCCTGGGCCATGGTCGTCATGGTTCCAGAGTGCCTCCGTCCGGATCCGGTTTCCAGGTACTGCTGCCACCAGGATGAGCGTCCGCCACTACCAGGCTCCAAGCGGGACAAGGGCCGTCCGAGGGCGTTGGCGGGTACTTCCGGTACCAGGACCGGCACACTCTGGTACCCGTCTGGAGGCAGACGCAGGCTCGGTGGCATGACCGAGACCACTCTCTCCACCGCACCGTCCGTACGCGCTCCGGCGGCGGCGCCCACCCTGGACGGGGCGGGCCTGGTGACCGTCCTGCTGGCCGCCTCGCTCCCCCTGGTCGACTTCTTCGTCGTCAACGTCGCCCTCCCGGCCATGGGCAGTGACCTCTCCGCGAGCGAGGCCCTGCTGGAGCTGGTCGTGGCCGGGTACGGCGTCACGTACGCCGTCCTGCTCGTGCTCGGCGGGCGGCTCGGTGACCTGTTCGGCAGGCGCCGGCTGTTCATCGGCGGCATGGCCGCCTTCGGGCTGACCTCGCTGGCGTGCGGGCTCGCCCCGGACGCGTGGACCCTGGTCGCCGCGCGGGCCGCACAGGGCGCGTCGGCCGCGCTGATGCTGCCGCAGGTGCTCGCCACCATCCAGTCCACCACCACCGGTGGCCGCCGTGCCCGCGCGATGAGTCTGTACGGGGCGACGGCGGGCCTGTCCATGGTGGTGGGCCAGATCCTGGGCGGAGTCCTGGTCGCGGCGGACATCGCCGGCACCGGCTGGCGCTCGATCTTCCTGGTGAACGTGCCCGTGGTCGTGCTCGGCCTGATCCTCGCCGTGCGCCACGTCCCCGACACCCGCGCCCGGCGTCCCGAGCCCGTCGACGTCGCCGGCACCGTCCTGCTGGCCGTGGCCCTGCTGGCACTGCTCGCCCCGCTGACCGAGGGCCGCGCGACGGGCTGGCCGCTGTGGACCTGGGTCTCACTGGCCGTGTTCCCGGCGGCGGGAGGGATGTTCTGGACGGTGGAACGGCGCCTGGACCGGCTGGGCCGCACCCCGCTGCTGCCGCCGAGCCTTTTCGCCACCCCGTCGCTGCGCCAGGGGCTGCTGATCCTGGTGCCGTTCTGCCTCGGATTCAGTGGGTTCATGTTCGTCATCGCGCTGAGCCTCCAGCAGGGCGCGGGCCTGGGTCCGGTAGGTGCGGGTCTGGCGTTGGCGCCGATGGCGGTCTCCTTCCTTCTCGTCTCGCTGGCCGGGCCCCGGCTGATCGCCCGCTTCGGTACGCGGGTGGTGGGCGCCGGGGCGGTGCTCCAGGGCTTCGGCGTGCTGCTGATCGTGCTGACGGTGTGGCGGGACTGGCCCGGACTGGGGCTCGCCGGTCTGCTGCCCGGCGCGGCCCTCGCCGGAGCGGGCCAGGCGCTCCAGCTCCCCAACCTGCTGCGGATCGTGCTCAGCGAGGTCCCGGCCGCCCGTGCGGGGGTGGGCAGCGGGGTGATGGCGACGACCCAGCAGGCGTCGTTCGCCCTGGGAGTGGCCACCCTGGGTGCCCTCTTCCTCGCCCTGGTCCCCCACCTGGGTATGCGGGACGCCCTGCTGATCGCCCTTGTCACCCAGCTCACGGCGATCCTCGCCACCGGCCTGCTGAGCCTGCGTCTGCCTCGCGAGGTGGGTTGAGCCGGAAGCCTGTGACAGTTCCCACCCGGACTTTCACGCCTGGCCCTGCCCCGCGTGCCGCACACTCCCGGCATGACCGACAACAGAATCGGCACCAGCGTGCGCCGGTGGGACCGGCACGGCCGGGCGCACGTCGTGCGGGTGGAGCGGGCCGGGCTCCGGCGGACCTTCGGCTGCGGCACCTGCGACTGGCGCCGGGGCGCCCGGCACCTGCCCTGGGCGCCGACGGACGAGCACCCGGCGACGGAGCATCTGGCCGAGGCTCATCAGGCGACCCTGGACCCGGCCCGGCGATGAGTTCCCGGCGCCGTGGGAGTCGTACCCCATGACGATCCGCGCCGACCGGAAGGCCAGCCTCATGACCGCACTGCACGACACCCTGGCCCGGCATGTGGACGACGGGAGCCTGCCCGGCGCGGTCGGCCTCGTCGCCCGGGGGGACGAGGTGGAGGCGGTGGCGGTCGGGCACACGGACACCGGCCGGACCGCGCCGCTGGAGCGGGACGCGCTGTTCCGGCTCGCCTCCGTTACCAAGCCGGTGACCGCCGCCGCGCTGCTGATGCTTCTCGACGAGGGGCTGGTCGGGCTGGACGACCCGGTCTCGCGCTGGCTGCCCGAGCTGGCCGCGCCGATGGTGGTGCGCACGCCCGGGTCCCCGGTTGACGACCTGGTGCCGGCCGAGCGGCCCATCACCGTGGAGCACGTGCTCAGTTCCCGGTGCGGGTGGGGGTTCCCGCCGGACTTCTCCCTGCCCGCCGTGGCCCCGCTGTTCGAGCTGCAGCGCGGCGGGTTCGCCCCGCACGCCGTGCCCGCGCTGGACGATCTGCTGGCCGAGTTCGCCAAGGTGCCGCTCCTGCACCAGCCCGGTGAGGCCTGGCTCTACAACACCTCCTCCGACCTCCAAGGCGCCCTGATCGCACGGGCGACGGGCCGGACGCTGCCGGACTTCCTGGCCGAGCGGATCTTCGAACCACTCGGCATGAAGGACACGGGTTTCTCCGTACCGGAACGGGAGCTGCACCGGTTGCCCACTGCCTACCAGCCCGATTCCGACGGCACCTTGAGGGTCGCCGACACCTTCGACAGCGGCTGGGACCGGCTCCCCGCCTTCCACTCCGGAGCCGGCGGCCTGGTCTCCACCGCCGACGACTACCTGGCCTTCGCACGCATGCTGCTGGCCGGAGGCGAGACGGCCGGTGGCCGCGGGCTGCTCTCGCCGGAGTCCGTCGCCCGGATGACCAGCGACCAGCTCACCCCGGCCCAGCGGGAGGGCAGCCCGTTCTTCCTGGAGGGCCAGGGCTGGGGCTACGGCGGCTCGGTCGACATCGAACCCACCGAGCCGTGGCACGTGCCCGGCCGCTACGGCTGGGTCGGCGGCACCGGCACCACGGCCCATCTGGTCCCGGCCACCGGGAAGGTGACCGTGCTGCTCACCCAGGTGGCGATGACCGGCCCGACCCCGCCCGCGGTGATGCGGGACTTCTGGCGGGTCACGGCCTGACCGGAGTCACGCCGCGCCCCGGTTCACGGCCCGGCGCGGCCCGGCTGGGCGCCGTTCACGGCGCGGCGGGTGCGCCCAGCCCGCGTATCAGCAGGTCCACGATCACCTTGAAGTCCTCCTCGACACCGGGCTGCTGCCACTCGCGGGCGTAACAGGGGTCGTGGAAACGGGCGGTGGCCTGGAAGACGGCGCGGGCCTCGGCGGCCGGGTCCGCGGCGCGGAAGGTGCCGGACTCGGCGCCGTCCTCGATGATCCGGGCGAGCTGCGCGGTGAGGTCGGTGATGTGCTCGCCGACCGTCGCCCCGCTCTCCTCGGCCAGCACACTGTAGGTGGCGAACAGTTCGGGGTCGTCCCCCGCCTTGTGCCGCTTGGCCTCGAACAGCGCGGCGAGCCAGTCCCGCAGCCGCCGCTCGACGGGGGTCTCCTCACCGGCGATGACCGAGAGCCGCTCCGAGGTGCGGTCCAGCCAGCGCTTGGTGACCGCCTCGCGCAGCGCCGCCTTGGTGCGGAAGTGGCGGTAGACGCTGCCATGACTGACGCCGAGAGCGCGGGCCACGTCGACCACGGTGGCCTTGGCCGGGCCGTGGCGGCGCAGCACCTCCTCCGTCGCCTCGAGGATGCGCTCGGCGGTCAGGGTCTCGGTCGCTGCCATGCCTAGACCGTACCCGGCGCGCCGGTCACCGGTTCCCGCTCATCGCTCGCTGTCCAGCATGGCCATCTGCGCGGGGGCGTACCGCTCGCCCGCGGCCGCGTCGGCCGGGACCGCCTCCTCGATGGTGGCGAGATCGGCCGCGTCCAGGGTGATGTCCGGCGCGCCCAGCGTCTCGGACAGCCGCTCGCGGGTGCGGGAGCCGATGACCGGGACGATGTCGGGGCCCTGGGCGAGGACCCAGGCGATGGCGATCTGGGCGACCGTGGCCCCCTTCCGTTCCGCGATCTCGCGGAGGGAGTCGACCAGGCCCAGGTTGTGCCGGAAGTTGTCGCCCTGGAAGCGGGGCGAGAAGGCGCGGAAGTCGGTGGCGGCGAAGTCGCGGTCGGCGGAGATGTGGTCGGAGAGCAGGCCGCGGGAGAGCACGCCGTACGCGGTGACGCCGATGCCCAGCTCGCGCAGGGTGGGAAGGATCTCCTGCTCGATGCCGCGCGAGATCAGCGCGTACTCGATCTGGAGGTCGGAGATCGGGGCGGTGGCGGCGGCCCGCCGGATGGTGTCCGGGCCGACCTCGCTGAGGCCGATGTGCTTCACCCACCCCTTCTCCACCAGTTCGGCCACGGCGCCGACCGTCTCCTCGATCGGGACGTCCGGGTCGAGGCGTGCGGGGCGGTAGATGTCGATGTGGTCCACGCCGAGGCGCTGAAGGGAGTAGGCGGCGAAGGTCTTCACCGCGGCGGGCCGGCCGTCGAAGCCGAGCCAGGCGCCGCCCGGGTCGCGCAGGGCGCCGAACTTCACGCTCAGCACCGCGTTGTCACGGAGGTGGGCCGGGGCGGTGCGCAGGGCTTCGCCGACCAGCATTTCGTTGTGACCCATGGCGTAGAAGTCGCCGGTGTCGAGGAGGGTGACGCCCGCGTCCAGAGCGGCGTGCACGGTACGGACGGCCTCCGGGCGGTCCGCCTCTCCGTACATGCCCGACATGCCCATGCAGCCGAGGCCGAGGGCGGGGACGCGGGGGCCGGTGGTTCCGAGATTTCGCGTGGGGATCGTCATGCGTCCAGCCTGGCACGAGAGCTGACAGAATTCAATATCTGTCAGTTGTTAGTTGTCAGCGGATTGCGGGTAGACCCCGTCCAGGCACGAAGAAGCCCACCCTCCGACCCGGAGGTCCGGGCAGGAGGGTGGGCGGAAATGCGAAGGTCAGGCGCCGATCAGGCGGGCGGCGAGGTAGCCCTCGATCTGGTCGAGGGAGACCCGCTCCTGCTTCATGGTGTCGCGCTCACGCACGGTCACCGCGTTGTCCTCGAGCGTGTCGAAGTCGACGGTCACGCAGAAGGGGGTGCCGATCTCGTCCTGACGGCGGTAGCGGCGGCCGATGGCGCCGGCGTCGTCGAAGTCGATGTTCCAGTTCTGGCGCAGCGCCTGGGCGAGGCCCTTGGCCTTCGGGGACAGCTCGGGGTTGCGGGAGAGCGGGAGCACCGCGACCTTGACCGGCGCGAGGCGGTGGTCGAGGCGCAGCACGACGCGCTTCTCCATCTTGCCCTTGGCGTTCGGCGCCTCGTCCTCGGTGTAGGCGTCGAGGAGGAAGGCCAGCATGGTGCGGCCGACACCCGCGGCGGGCTCGATGACGTAGGGGGTCCAGCGCTCGCCGGCCTCCTGGTCGAAGTAGGAGAGATCCTGGCCGGACGCCTTGGCGTGCGCGCCGAGGTCGTAGTCCGTGCGGTTGGCGACACCCTCCAGCTCGCCCCACTCCGAGCCGCCGAACGAGAAGCGGTACTCGATGTCGGCGGTGCGCTTGGAGTAGTGGGAGAGCTTCTCCTTCGGGTGCTCGAACCAGCGCATGTTCTCCTCGCGCAGGCCGAGGTTGGTGTACCAGTTCCAGCGCTGCTGCATCCAGTACTCCTGCCACTCCTCGTCCTCGCCCGGCTTGACGAAGAACTCCATCTCCATCTGCTCGAACTCGCGGGTCCGGAAGATGAAGTTGCCGGGCGTGATCTCGTTGCGGAAGGACTTGCCCATCTGGGCGATGCCGAAGGGCGGCTTGCGGCGCGAAGTGGTCTGCACCTGGGCGAAGTTGGTGAAGATGCCCTGGGCGGTCTCGGGACGCAGGTAGGCGACGGAGCCGGAGTCCTGGGTCGGGCCGAGGTGGGTGGAGAGCAGGCCGGAGAACTGCTTGGGCTCGGTGAAGGTGCCCTTGTTGCCGCAGTTCGGGCAGTTGAGGTCGGTCAGGCCGTTCGCCGGGGCGTGACCCTTCTTCTCCTCGTACGCCTCTTCCAGGTGGTCCGCGCGGAACCGCTTGTGACACGAGGTGCACTCGGTCAGCGGGTCCGTGAAGGTGGCGACGTGACCGGAGGCGACCCAGACCTCGGGGGCCAGGATGACGGACGAGTCGATACCGACCACGTCCTCGCGCGACGTCACCATGTAGCGCCACCACTGACGCTTGATGTTCTCCTTGAGCTCGACACCCAGCGGTCCGTAGTCCCAGGCGGCACGCTGTCCGCCGTAGATCTCACTGCAGGGGAAAACGAAGCCACGGCGCTTGCTCAGGCTGACGATGGTGTCGATCTTGTCGGCGGCCACGGTGCTCTCTTCATTACGACGACGGGCGTTGAAGCGAGATGCTTCCAGCGAATGATTCAGGTTACCGGCGCATGCGTCCCCACGGCCAAATCGGCCCCCGCCGCGCCCCCTCCCGAAGGCGTCGAAGCCCGCCCGAACCCTTACCAAGCCGACCCGGGGAATCCGCTTCGCCGGTTCCCGGCGGACAGCTTGTTGACAATCGTTTCCAACTTTGTTGAAAATGACTGTCATGAACGTACGACGACGCCTCATATCCGGGTCCGCGACAGCGGCCGTCACCGCGCTGGGCCTCGCCATGCTGTCCGCCTGCTCGGACAGCAGCGCCGCTTCGGGGGACACGGGGAAGTTCGACGTCGTCGCCTCCTTCTATCCGATGACCTACCTCGCCGAGCGGATCGGCGGGCAGCACGTGCATGTGACCACCCTCAGCTCGCCGGGCCAGGAGCCGCACGACCTGGAGATCAGCCCGCGGCAGATCGGCGGCCTGGAGCGGTCCGACGCCGTCCTCTATCTGAAGGGGCTGCAGCCGTCGGTGGACAAGGCGGTGGACCAGTCACCGGTGAAGACGAAGATCGACGCCACCACGCTGACCACATTGGAGGAGCACGGCACCGAGGTCGGGGGCCGTGCCGCCGAGCACGAGGGCCACGACCACGAGGGGGAGAGCGGCAAGGACCCGCACATCTGGCTCGACCCCGTGCGGTACGCCGAGGTCGCCCAGGGGGTCGGCCGGGCCTTCGAGAAGGCGGACCCGGCCCACGCGGCGGACTACAAGAGGAACACCGCGGCCCTGGTGAAGCAGCTGGACGAGCTGAACACCGACTTCGAGGACGGGCTGGCGCACACCCGGTCGAAGGTCTTCGTCACGACGCACGCGGCCTTCGGCTACCTCGCCGAGCGCTACGGCCTCACCGAGGAGGCGATCAGCGGGCTGGACCCCGAGTCGGAGCCGAGCGGGGCCCGGGTGCGGGAGCTGCAGAGGCTGGCCGAGGCGGACGGGGTGTCCACCGTGTTCTACGAGACTCTGGTCAGCGACAGGACCGCGAAGACCGTCGCCGGGGACGCGGGTCTGAGGACGGACGTGCTCGATCCCATCGAGGGCATCACGAAGAAGTCGCGCGGGCAGGACTACCTCGCGGTCCAGCGGGCCAACCTCAAGGCCCTCCAGAGCGCGCTGGGGTCCAAGTGACCGGCGGCGAGCGGGAGCCGGCGCCCGTACTGACGCTGCGGGACGTGCGGGCCGAGCTGGGCGGGCGGCCGGTACTGCGGGGCGTCGACCTGGGCGTGCGGCCCGGTGAGGTCGTCGCGCTGCTCGGCGCCAACGGGTCGGGCAAGTCCACGGCCGTGCGGACCGCGATCGGGCAGGTGCCCGCCACTTCCGGGACCGTCGAGCTGTTCGGGACGCCGTTGCGGTCCTTCCGCGAGTGGGCCCGTGTGGGCTACGCCCCCCAGCGCACCTCCGCCGCCGGGGGTGTGCCGGCCACGGTGTCCGAGGTCGTGTCGTCGGGGCGGCTGGCGCGGACCCGCTTCGGCTTCTTCCGCAAGACGGACCGGGATGCGGTGGAGCGGGCGCTGGAACTGGTCGGCATGGCGGACCGGGCCGGGGACTCGGTGACGGCGCTCTCGGGGGGCCAGCACCAGCGGGTGCTGATCGCCCGGGCGCTGGTGTCCGAGCCGGAGCTTCTGATCATGGACGAGCCGATGGCGGGCGTCGACCTCGCCAGCCAGGAGGTGCTGGCGGCCACCCTGCGCGAGCAGGTCGGCGCCGGGACGACCGTTCTGCTGGTGCTGCACGAACTGGGCCCGCTGGAGCCGCTGATCGACCGCGCGGTGGTGCTGCGGGACGGCTGTGTGCTGCACGACGGGCCGCCGCCGAAGGCCGTCGGCCAGCACGCCCTGCCCGGCCACGACCACGTGCATCCGCACGAGGGCGCCGAACCGATCCGTACGGGACTGCTGAGCTGATGGAATTCCTGAACTACGCCTTCATGCAGCGGGCACTGCTCGCGGCCGTCCTGGTCGGCGTCATCGCCCCGGCGATCGGCGTCTACCTCGTCCAGCGCCGCCAGCCCCTGATGGGCGACGGCATCGGGCACGTGGCGATGACCGGCGTCGGTCTCGGCTTCCTGCTGAACTCCTCGCCGGTGTGGATGGCGACCCTCGTCTCCGTGGCGGGGTCCGTGCTGATGGAACTGATCCGGTGGTACGGCAGGACACGGGGCGACATCGCGCTCGCCATGCTCTTCTACGGCGGCATGGCGGGCGGTGTGCTCTTCGTCAATCTCGCGCCGGGCGGGTCCAACGCCAACCTCACGTCGTATCTCTTCGGCTCGCTGTCCACGGTGGCTCCGGCCGACGTGACCGCGATAACCGTGCTCGGCGCGGCGGTGGTCGCGGTCACGCTGGGGCTGCGGCGGCAGTTGTTCGCCGTCAGCCAGGACGAGGAGTTCGCGCGGGTGACCGGGCTGCCGGTGCGCGCGCTGAACCTGCTCGTCGCGGTCACCGCGGCGGTCACCGTCACCGTGGCGATGCGTGTCGTCGGCCTGATCCTGGTGTCGGCGCTCATGGTCGTCCCGGTGGCCGCCGCCCAGCAGCTGACCCGCAGCTTCGCGGCGACGTTCGCCATAGCGGTGGCCCTGGGTGTGACGGTCTCCATCGGCGGCACGATCACCTCCTTCTACGAGGACGTCCCTCCGGGCGCCACGATCGTCCTCCTCACCATCGCCGCCTTCGCCGTCATGACCGTCCTGGCCGCCCCCCTGGCCCGCCGCCGCGCCCGGACGACCCGGCCGACCGCGGACCCGGTCGAGTGCGCGATCCCGGCGACGCGGCCGGCGGGAGACGAGGTGGGCGTCTGACCACGGCTCCCGTCGCGCGGCCGGGTGCGGACCGCAGGCACCGGACCTCCCGGAACCTCGACCTCTCGCGGCCCGGTGCCCGCGCCTGCGAACCGCCACGGGCGCTTTCGCGTCTGACCACCCGAGGGTGAGGACTGGCACAATGGGCCGGTCAGAGGCGCAGGATTGAGGAGGCACCCGGTGACGACCGCTGGACCGCCCGTGAAGGGCCGTGCGACGAAGCAGCGCGCGGCGGTGGCGGCGGCCCTCGACGAGGTGGACGAGTTCCGCAGCGCGCAGGATCTCCACGACATGCTCAAGCACAAGGGCGACTCGGTCGGGCTCACCACCGTCTACCGCACCCTCCAGTCGCTGGCCGAGGCCGGCGAGGTCGACGTGCTGCGCACCTCGGACGGAGAGTCGGTCTACCGGCGCTGCTCCTCCGGTGAACACCACCACCACCTGGTCTGCCGCACCTGCGGCAAGGCGGTCGAGGTGGAGGGCCCCGCCGTGGAGAAGTGGGCCGAGGCCATCGCCTCCGAACACGGTTTCGTGAACGTGGCCCACACGGTGGAGATCTTCGGCACCTGCGCGGACTGCGCGGAAGCCGCCGGCTGAGCCGGAGGAACCGCACGACGACAGTGCCCCCCGCCGGACAGCGTGGGGCACTCTCACATCGGCTCACGCTCGGCGGTGGTTACGACGCGGGGTCGTCGCCCTTCATCGCCGCCTCCATGGCCAGCAGTTCCTCGTTGGGTACCGCTCCCCCGAACCGCCGGTCCCGCGAGGCGAATTCGACGCACGCCCGCCACAGGTCACGCCGGTCGAAGTCGGGCCAGAGGACGTCCTGGAAGACCATCTCCGCGTAGGCGCTCTGCCAGAGCAGGTAGTTCGACGTGCGCTGCTCGCCGGAGGGGCGGAGGAAGAGGTCGACGTCGGGCATGTCGGGGTAGTACAGGTACTTCTGGACCGTCTTCTCGGTGACCTTGGCCGGGTCCAGGCGGCCCGCCCTCACGTCCTCGGCGATGGCCTGCGCGGCGTCGGCGATCTCGGCGCGGCCGCCGTAGTTCATGCAGAAGTACAGGGTGAGGAGGTCGTTGTCCTTGGTCTGCTCCTGCGCGACCTGGAGTTCCTTCGCCACCGACTTCCACAGCTTGGGCATGCGCCCGACCCATCGCACCCGGATGCCCAGCGCGTCGAGCTGGTCGCGGGACTTGCGGATGAAGTCACGGTTGAAGTTCATGAGGAAGCGGACCTCGTCGGGCGAGCGCTTCCAGTTCTCGGTGGAGAAGGCGTAGAGCGAGATGTTGCGGACGCCTGCCTCGATCGCCCCCTGGAGCACGTCGAGCACCTGCTCGGCGCCCACCTTGTGCCCCTCGGTACGCGGCAGCCCCCGCTCCTTGGCCCAGCGTCCGTTGCCGTCCATGACGATCGCCACGTGCTCGGGGACCAGCTCACCGGGAAGCTTCGGCGCGCGGGCGCCGGACGGGTGCGGTTCTGGCGCCTGGTACTCCCGGCGCCGGCCCCCCAGAAATCCGCGTACGACCATGCTTCTCGTCTCCTCAGCCGTGCTTGCTGCTTACTTCTCTACGTAGCGCAGGGAGCGCAGTCCCCGTTCCAGATGCCAGTGCAGGTAGGCCGACACCAGGCCGCTCCCCTCGCGGACGTGCCGCGCCTCGGCCGCGTCCGCGGTCTCCCAGTCTCCCGTAAGCAGCGCGCCCAGCAGCATCAGGGTCTGCGGTGAGGGCACCACGCTGCCCGGCACCCGGCAGTCCACGCACACCGAGCCGCCCGAGGCGACCGAGAAGAACCGGTTCGGCCCCGGCATCCCGCACCGGGCGCAGTCGCCGAAGGTCGGCGCGTAGCCGTTGACCGCGAGCGAGCGCAGCAGGAAGGCGTCCAGGACGAGGTTGGAGGCGTGCTCGCCACGCGCGAGGGTGCGCAGGCCGCCGACCAGGAGGAGGTACTGCTGTACGGCGGGCTCGCCCTCGTGGTCGGTGAACCGCTCGGCCGTCTCCAGCATGGCGGTACCGGCGGTGTAGCGGGAGTAGTCGGTGACGATGCCGCCGCCGTACGGGGCGATCGTCTCGCTCTGGGTGCACAGCGGCAGCCCACGCCCGACCAGCTCGCTGCCCCGCGCGAAGAACTGCACGTCGACGTGGGAGAACGGCTCCAGGCGGGCCCCGAACTTGGACTTCGTGCGCCGTACCCCGCGCGCCACGGCCCGCACCCGGCCGTGGCCCCGGGTCAGCAGGGTGATGATCCGGTCCGCCTCGCCCAGCTTCTGGGTGCGCAGCACGATGCCGTCGTCGCGGAACAGACTCATGCCGTCCATTCTCGCCCACGCCCAGACCCGCGAAGGCGTCGCTCCGGTCATCCGCCCCCGGCTGTGACCTGGTCCACGCCCGGCTCTACGATCCCGTTGGACGTGACGCACGTGTGCGCACGGGCCGCCTGGGGCGGCATGACCGTGCGCTGGTCCACGTCGACGCCCACCTCGCTGCTCTCGGGCGCGGAGGTCCTCGTGGACGGCACCTCCGTGGCGAAGGTCGCGGCCCAGCACACCCTGAAGATCGTGCTCGTCGGCACGTCGGGCCGTCCGACGGTCACGGCGGACGGCATCGCGGTCCTCGACTGAGCCGTCCCGCAGGGCGGCGGCCTCCGCCGGTACCGCCATGCTGGAGACGGCCGAGCGGTTCACCGACCACGAGGGCGAGCCCGCCGTAC